>CALCZO010000038.1 GCA_937903315.1 uncultured Alphaproteobacteria bacterium | reverse complement strand
GTCGATATCGTCAACCGCGCCATGCTGATCTGCGGCATCGCCGGCTATCGCACCGATACGCCGTTCAGTCTGGGCCGTTACCTGCGCGACGCCCATTCGGCGCCGATCATGATCTCGAACAACCGCATCTATCCCAACCTCGGCAACATGCTGCTGGTGGCCAAACTCGAAACACCGCTGGCGCTCTGAATCCGCGCTGCCGCTCCGCGTAAAGGACACGCCATGCTCGCTGCCACCTCGTTTCTCGATCGCCTGTTCGACGCCGGCATGCTGATGGAAACGGGCGTCGAGGGGCTCTATGCCCGCTCGGGAGCGTTTGAATCGGTCGTTGACGGCATCGACCGTGTCATCTCGCGCTTCGGTGATGCCGATGGCGCAGAGGTTGTCCGGTTTCCGCCCGGCATGAGCCGGACGGTGTTCGAGAAAACCGGCTACATGAAGAACTTCCCCAATCTCGCCGGGACGGTGCATTGTTTCTGTGGCGACGATGCCGCCCACGCCGAAATCATCGCCGCGTTGGAGACCGGCGACGACTGGGACCGTCATCAGGCGCTGAGCGAGATCGCTCTGACGCCGGCGGCCTGCTATCCGCTGTATCCGATTGCCGCGCGGCGCGGTGCGCTGCCGGCGGATGGCCGGCTGTTCGACATCCTGTCCTATTGCTTCCGCCATGAACCCTCGCGCGAGGCGACACGCCAGCAGATGTTCCGCATGCGTGAATACGTCCGCATGGGCACGCCCGATCAGGTTCAGGCCTTCCGCCAGATGTGGATCGACCGGGCGGGCGCAATGGTCGGCGTGTTCGGGCTGGAAGGTGCGGTTGATCTTGCCAATGATCCGTTCTTTGGCCGTGCGGGCCGGATGCTCAAAAACAACCAGCGCCAGCAGACGCTGAAGTTCGAGATGCTGATCCCGGTCGAAAGCGTCGAAAAGCCAACGGCCTGCATGAGCTTCAACTATCATCAGGATCATTTCGGCACGCTCTGGAACATCCGCACGGCGACGGACGAGACGGCCCATACGGCCTGCGTCGGCTTCGGCATGGAGCGGCTCGCACTCGCCATGCTGCGGCATCATGGGCTGGAGATCGAAGGGTGGCCTGCTCCGGTGCGCGAGGCGTTGTGGGGCGCCGCATGACCCGGCACGCGCTGCCGCCTCATGTGCCGCATCCGCTGCATGCGCTCGACCGGCATTGGCCGGAAACCAACTGCTACGTCGATCTGTGGATCGAGTTGCTGGCCCAGCGGGGGCACGATCCCCTTGCCGCGCTCGGCTTCACCGTCCGGCAGGATTTCGAGGGCGACCAGTTCACCTTTTTCAAATTCCCGACCGCCGATCTCGAGCGCCTGTTCGGTGTCACGATCCATGAACTGGCGATCTTCGATACCGTCGAGGGCCATGTTGCCGAACAGGTGGCGCGCGGAACCGTGCCGCTCGTTGAGATGGACAGCTTCTATCTGCCCGACACCGCCGGCCTGACCTATCGGCAGGAGCACGGCAAGACAACGGTAGCCGTTCTGGCCCTTGATGCCGGCCGCAAGACCATGCGGTATGTCCACAATGCCGGGGTGTTCTCGCTCTCCGGCGAGGATTATGACGGGATTTTCGGCGCGTTGCCGATGCAGCGGGCGCAATCCGACCGGCTGTATCCCTACGCGGAATTCGCCCGCTTCGGCGCGCCGGCCACGGGGCGGCCGCTGGCGGACGAGGCGGCAGCGCTTGTGCTGCATCACCTCAATCATCGCCCCCGAGCCAATCCTGTCGCGGCCTTTCAGGCGGCATTTCCCGCTCATGCCGAGCGGCTGGTTGCGCGCGGTCCGGCGTTTTTCCATCCCTATGCGTTCAATACCCTGCGTCAGCTTGGCGCGAATTTCGAGCTTCTTGCCGATCATCTTGCCTGGCTGGGACGCGAGAAGATCATTGATTTCAAATCGGAAATCGACGCAGCGCGGGCGATTGCCGCTGGCGCCAAGGCATTCCAGTTCCAGCTTGCCCGCGCGCTGGCCAAGTCACGGCTGGCCGGTCTGGAAAGCCAGTTGACCCCGCTCATCTCTGCCTATGAGGCGGTGTTTGCAGGCCTGCGCGCCAAGCTGCTGCGCGGCCTTGGCTGAGGCCGATGGCCCGTATCCACGCTCTCACCGGCCTGTCGCCCACACCGCTCGATCGTGCATGGCAGATGGCGATGGGCCAGCCGGGTGTCGACACGCCGGCGGCAACCTGCGGTCTTGACTGGCTGCCCGCCACCGTGCCCGGAACGGCGGCGCAGGCCCTTGCTGACGCGGGCATCTCCGATCCAGCCCTGCTCGCCGGCCTGCATGAGATCACACTCTGGTACCGCTGCCCCGTGCCGCCGGGCGGGCCGCGCCTGCTGCACTGCGAGGGGCTGGCCGGGCTGTGTACGATCTGGCTGGACGATGTGGTGGTCGGTCATGCCGACAATGCCTTCACCCGCCATGACGTTCTGTTGGAAAATCAATCGGGAGCAACGCTCTGTCTTGAGTTCCGTCCGCTGTCGTCCGCACCGGCGCAGCCGATCCGCCGCCAGCGCTGGCGGCCGCATCTGGTGGCAACGCCCGCCCTGCGCCACCATCGGCAGAGCCTGATCGGCCATATGCCTGGCTGGTGTCCCGCCGTCGTGCCGGTCGGTCCGTTTCGTCCGGTCCGTCTTGTCGATGCAGCGGCCCCTGCCGTCGCCGGACTTGACCTGACCACGCGGCTGGATGGTACGACAGGGCGCGTCGAGTGCAGCATCGACATCCAAGGGCTGACCGGGCCGTTCCGTCTGCGCTGCGGCGACCATGACGCCCCGCTCGACGCCATCGGCGGAGACCGATACGTCGCGCGTCTCACCGTGCCGGACGTACGGCGCTGGTGGCCGCATACTCATGGCGAGCCGCACCTCTATCGCGTCGAGATCACCTCGCAGACAGACACGATCGATCTTGGAACGGTCGGCTTTCGCGAACTTGCCTGCGACCGCGGCGCGGATGGCAGGGGCTTCGGGCTGATCGTCAACGGGGTGCCGGTGTTCTGCCGCGGTACCAACTGGACCAGCCCGGACATCCTGCGTCTAGCAGGCGGCCGCGAGGCCTACCGCCCGTTGCTGGACCGCGCGCGGGCGGCGGGCATGAACATGCTGCGCATCCCCGGCCTGATGGCGGCGGAAACGCCTGATCTGACCGAACTCTGCGACGAACTCGGCATCCTCGTCTGGCAGGATATGATGTTCGCCAATTTCGACTACGACTTCGGCCCTTCCTCGGCCGGCGGTGCAATGGCTGCCGAACTCGACCATTTTCTCGCCGAACGGCAGGCCTGCCCATCGCTGGCGGTGATCTCCGGCGGCAGTGAACTCGCCCAGCAGCCGGCCATGCTGTCCCTGCCTGAGGCGGTCTGGTCCCAGCCGATGCTGACCGAAACCCTGCCGGCCCTTCTCGCTGCCCGGCGTCCCGATGTGATCGGCCTGCCAACCTCGCCGTGGGGCGGCGACCTGCCGTTCGCGGTCAGTGAAGGGGTCAGCCATTATTTCGGCGTCGGGGCCTACCGCCGTCCGCTGGAGGATGCCCGCCGCGCGCGGGTGCGCTTTGCCGCCGAGTGCCTCGCCTTCGCCAACCTGCCGATGCCTGATGCGATGCCGGCGCTCGATCCGTCAGGGGCGGACTGGAAAGCGCTGGTTGTGCGCGATCTCAGGGCCGACTGGGATTTCGAGGATGTCCGCGACCATTACACCGCGCTGCTCTACGGCGTCGATCCCCAGCGCCTCAAGCGCGACGATCCTGCCCGCTACATCCGCCTTGCCGCCGCCACCTCCGGCGAGGTGATGGAAATGGCCTATGCCGAATGGCGGCGGGTCGGGTCGGAGACGGCGGGCGCGCTGGTCTGGACCCTCAACGACGTTGCCCCCGGCTTTGGCTGGGGCGTCCTTGGCCCGGATGGCGCGCCCAAGCCGGCGTGGTTCGCGCTCAGACGGGCCTTCCGCCCGGTGCAGGTGGCGATCACCGACGAGGGGCTGGACGGTCTTTCCGTCCATTGCCTCAATGAAACGCCCGTGCCGCGCGCCCTGCGCCTGACGCTGACGGCCTATGGTGCCGATGGCGCGCCGGTGATCGACGGGGCGCGGGAGATCACGCTTGCGCCCCGTTCTGCCCGCTGTCTCACCTCCGCCGCGCTGTTCGGCGTGTTCTTTGATATCACCCATGCCTATCGCTTCGGACCCCCGGTTCATGTCGTCTCCGTGGCGCGGCTGGACGATCCGGAGACCGGCGCAGTGCTGGCCGAGGCGTTCCACTTCCCGCACGGCCGGGGCGCGGCGATGGACGATCCGGGGCTGACGGCGACGGTCGGGACCGATGAAGCAGGCGCGTTTGTTGATCTGGTGACAATCCGTCCCGCGCAATCGGTCATGCTGTCCGTGCCCGGCTTCGAGCCGGAGGATAACGACTTCCATCTTGCGCCGGGTCAACGTCGCCTCCGGCTGGCCGGCGCGGGCGTGCCGACGGGCACCGCCTGTGCGCTCAACGCGGCGGAACCGCTCCGCTTCTGAGCGCTCGCGCGCCATGGCATGATGGCAGCCCGAATCGAAAGGCGTGCCATGTCCCTGATCACCGCCGTTGGCGTCATGTCCGGCACCTCGATGGACGGCATCGATGTCGCGCTGGTGCGCACCGATGGCGAAGCCGTGGTCGAGCGCGGTCCCTTCCATGCGTTTTCCTATGATCCGGCGCTCCAGGGCGACCTGCGTGCTGTCATTGCCGATCCGGCCCGCGCCGAACATGACCTGCTTGCTGACATCGAGCGCCGTGTCACGAAGGCTCATGCCGAGGCGGTGGCCGGGTTTCTCGCGGCACAGGGGCTGACCGCATCCGCCGTCGATCTCGTCGGGTTCCATGGCCAGACGGTGTTTCACGCGCCCCGGCGCGGGCTGAGCCGCCAGTTGTTCGACGGGCCACGCGCGGCGGCGCGGCTGGGAATCGATGTGGTGTTCCGCTTCCGTCATGCCGATGTCGCGGCGGGCGGGGAGGGGGCGCCTCTGGCCCCGCTCTATCATCGCGCGCTGGTGCAGGCCGTCGGGCTGACCGGGCCCGTCGTCGTGCTCAATCTTGGCGGGGTCGCCAACGTCACCTTTATCGATGGCGATACGGTCATCGCCTGCGATACCGGTCCGGCCAGTGCGCTGCTCGATGATTTCATGCAACGGCGGCGCGGCGAGGCGTTTGATCGCGATGGGGCGCTTGCGGCCAGCGGCACGGTCGATGCGGCTGTGCTCAGCATGCTGATGGATCATCCGTTTTTTGCCGCCCCGCCACCGAAATCGCTGGACCGCAACGCCTTTCACACCCGCGCCGCCGCCATCGAGGCACTGCCCGATGCCGATGGTGCGGCCACGCTGGCGGCGTTCACGGTCGAGGCGACGGCGCGGATTGTCGATCACCTGCCGGCCCGCCCGCGCCGCTGGCTGGTGACCGGCGGCGGCCGCCATAACGCGACCTTCATGCGCCGTCTGGCCGGGCGCCTCGGCGTGCCGGTCGATCCGGTCGAGGCGGTGGGCTGGAACGGCGATGCGATGGAGGCCGAGTGCTTCGCCTATCTGGCGGTGCGCAGCCTCAGGGGCCTGCCGCTGTCGCTGCCGACGACGACCGGCGTGCCGCGCCCGATGCCGGGTGGCGAGGTGGTTCGTCGCGGCTGACGGGGAAAGCGTGCGCCGCCCCCTTTACAGCGGCAACGGTCCTGCCATTGTTCAGACATGACCCGCCGCTGCGCGGCGCGACAAGGGAGAGCGTCATGACCATCCGTTTTGCCACCGTCACCGTTGCCGCGCTGTTTGCCGGGGCGGCCTTTGCCCAGACCACGCCGATCAAGCCGGCGGTGACGTTCGATGTCGGCGGCAAGTTCGACAAGTCGTTCAACGAGGCGAGCTACAACGGTGCCGAGGCGTTCAAGAAGAAATCCGGCATTGGTTATCGTGAGTTCGAAGTCCAGAACGATGCCCAGCGCGAGCAGGCGTTCCGTCGCTTTGCCCGCGACGGGCAGGACCCGATCGTCGCCACCGGCTTTTCCAACGGTGCGGCGCTGAAGAAGGTGGCCGAGGAATTCCCCAAGACCCGCTTCACCATCATCGATTTCGTCATCGACCTGCCGAACGTGCAGTCAATCGTGTTCAAGGAGCATGAGGGCTCGTATCTCGTCGGCCTGCTGGCGGCGAAGGCCTCGAAAACCGGCAAGGTCGGCTTTGTCGGCGGCATGGATATCCCGCTGATCCGCAAATTCGCCTGCGGCTATGTGCAGGGCGTCAAGGCCGCCAATCCCAGGGCAGAAGTGATCCAGAACATGACCGGCACCACCGGCGCGGCGTTCAACGATCCGGTCAAGGGCGGGGAACTGGCCCGCAGCCAGATGGATCGCGGCGCCGATGTGGTCTATCACGCCGCCGGCGGCACCGGCACCGGCGTGCTGCGCGCGGTGGCCGATGCCGGCAAGCTCGGCATCGGCGTCGATTCCAACCAGAATGGCCTGCATCCGGGCAAGGTGCTGACCTCGATGCTCAAGCGCGTCGAAGTGGCGGTGGAAGGCACGCTGACCCAGGCCCATGAGGGCAAGTGGAAGCCGGGCGTGACCGTTCTCGGCCTCGCCGAAGGGGGGGTGGCCTGGGCGCTCGATGACCACAACAAGGCGCTCATCACCGACGACATGAAAGCGGCCGTCGCCAAGGCGGAAGCGGACATCAAGTCCGGCGCCGTCAAGGTTCACGATTACATGTCGGACCAGAAGTGCCCGGTGCAGTGAGCATCCTGATCTGACCCGGCCAACGCCCGCGCGGGCGTTGGCTCAAGGAGCTTTCATGCAACTGACAATTCTCGGCTCGGGCGATGCGTTCTGTTCCGGTGGGCGGTTCAACACCTGCCTGAAGCTGGACGGGCCGTCCGGGTCGATGCTGGTTGATTGCGGCGCGACCTCGATGCTGGCGCTGGCCCGCGCCGGGGTCGACCGCAACGCGATCGATGCGATCCTGTTTACCCACTTTCATGGCGACCATTTTGCCGGTTTGCCGTTCTTCCTGCTCGACGGACGGTTTGTGACCAGGCGCAAAACCCCTCTGGTGCTGGCCGGGCCGGCAGGGATGGCGGAACGCTGCCGGCAGATGGTGGAAACCGCCTTTCCCGGTTTCTGGGACGGGCCGCAGGATTTCCCCGTTGAGGTGGTCGAGGTGACGCCCGAGGCACCGGCCAGCCTGTGCGGTGTTGCGATCAGGGCCTTTCCGGCCCTGCATGATGACCGGGCGGGGCCATGCCAGAGCTACCGGTTCGAGGCGGGCGGCAAGGTCATCGCCTTTTCCGGCGACACGACATGGACCGAGGCGCTGGTGCCGCTCAGCGCCGGTTCGGATGTGTTCCTGTGCGAGTGCTACACGCCGGATGTAAAGCTGAAGAGCCATCTCGACTGGGCGACGATCGAGGCCCGCCTGCCTGATCTGGCGACGCGCCGGCTGATCCTGACGCACATGGGGCCGCCGATGCTGGCTTACGCCGGGCCGCTGGCCGCCGAGCGCGCCTTCGATGGCATGGTGATCGCGCCATGACCGATCAAGGGACCGCCGCCCCGGCGATCATGCTGACCGGTATCGACAAGCGATTCGGAACGGTTCACGCCAACAAGGCCATCGATCTGGTTGTCGCAAAAGGGACGATCCACGGCATCATCGGCGAGAACGGCGCCGGCAAATCGACGCTGATGTCGATCCTCTACGGTTTCTACGAAGCGGATTCCGGCACCATTGCCGTCAACGGCAGGACGGTCCGCATCCGCTCGTCGGCCGATGCGATCGCGCTCGGTATCGGCATGGTGCATCAGCATTTCATGCTGGTCGAGACGATGACCGTGGCCGAGAACGTGCTGCTGGGAGCCGAAGGCAGCGGGCTGATCGCCGCGCGGCTCGACCATGCGCGGGCCGAAATCGCCCGGCTCGGACGTGACTATGGCCTGATCGTCGATCCCGATGCGGTGGTGGGCGAACTCTCCGTCGGCCTCCAGCAGCGCGTCGAGATCATCAAGGCGCTCTATCGCGGCGCCGAGATCCTGATCCTCGACGAGCCGACCGGCGTGCTGACCCCGGCGGAAGCGACGCAGCTGTTCGAGGTGCTGGGCGAGCTGCGCCGGCAGGGCCGGACGATCCTGATCATCACGCACAAGCTCAAGGAGATCATGGCGATCACCGATGCGGTCTCGGTGATGCGACGGGGCGCGATGGTGGCGCATCGGACGACGGCGGAGACCTCGGTGGCGGAACTTGCCGAACTGATGGTCGGCCGCGCGATGACCCAGCCGGAACGCCCTGCATCCGCCGCGCCGGGGCAGCCGCTGCTCGTGGTGGCCGGGCTGAGCGTGCGCGATTCCCGCGGCGTCACCCGCGTCACCGATGTCAGCTTCGCCGTCAGCGCCGGCGAGATCGTCGGCATCGCCGGTGTCTCGGGCAACGGCCAGTCCGAACTGGTCGAGGCGATTGCGGGGATCATCCGCCCCTCGGCCGGCACGATCAGCGTGGCCGGCCATCGTCTGACGAACGCGGACGATGCCGCCAGCCTGCGCGGCTACGGGCTGGCCCATGTGCCGGAGGACCGGCACCGCATGGGTCTGGTCACGGCGTTTCCGGCCTGGGAGAACATCCTGCTCGGCCATCATGCGGAGGCCCGCTATGGTACCGGACTGCTGATCGACCGTGCGGCGACGCTGACGGATACGGCCGGGCGGATGAACGCGTTCGACGTGCGCCCGGACAATCCGCACCTGAAAATGGCCAATTTCTCCGGCGGTAACCAGCAGAAGCTGGTGATCGCGCGCGAGATCGGCGCCGCGCCACAGGTGCTGATCGTCGCCCAGCCGACGCGCGGGGTCGACATCGGTGCCATTGCCTTCATCCACGACCAGCTTCTGGCGATGAAGGCCGCCGGCAAGGCGATCCTGCTGGTCTCGGTCGAACTGGACGAGATCTTCGCCCTGTCCGACCGGATCGCGGTGATGTGCGGCGGCCGGCTCGTCGGTATCAGGGATACGAACGCAACCGACCAGAACGAGATCGGCCTGATGATGGCCGGGGTGGAGCGGGCCGCGTGAGCGCGCCCGTCACCCTGCCGCGTTGGGCGGATCTGGCGCTGTTGCCGGCGCTCAATGTGCTGGTGGCCTTCGCGGTCGCCGGGCTGGTCGTGCTCGCTATCGGCGAAAGCCCGCTGGAGGCCACCGCGCTGCTGCTGCGCGGCGCGCTCGGCCACGGCGAGGGCATCGGGTTCACGCTCTACTACACCACCAATTTCGTCTTTGCCGGGCTTGCGGTGGCGGTGGCGTTCCATGCCGGGCTGTTCAACATCGGCGGCGAGGGACAGGCGATGCTCGGCGGTGTCGGCGCGGCCATGGTGGCGCTCGCCTTCGGCACCGGGCCGGGGTGGCTGGTTCTGCCGCTGGCGGTGCTGGCGGCGGCGGCGTTCGGCGCGCTCTGGGCGGCGGTGCCGGGATGGCTTCAGGCGCGGCGCGGCAGCCATGTGGTCATCACCACGATCATGTTCAACTTCATCGCCTCGGCGCTGCTGATCTATCTTCTGGTCGATGTGTTCCGCCCGCCCGGCTCGATGGAACCGTCCTCGCGGCTGTTCGGGCCGGGCGGCAAGCTGCCGTTCCTGCATGAACTGGTGCCCGGTCTGCCGAAGACGCCGCTCAACCTGTCGTTCGTGCTGGCGCTCGCAGCATCGGTGGTGATCTATCTGCTGATCTACCGCTCGCGGCTCGGCTATGCGATCCGCACCGTGGGGGCCAACCCCACCGCCGCGCGCTACGGAGGCATTTCGCCCGAGCGGATCACGATCATCGTCATGGCGATCTCCGGCGCTCTGGCCGGGATGATGGCGATCAACGAGATCCTCGGCGTCCAGCACCGGCTGATCAACGATTTCACCGGCGGCTACGGCTTTGTCGGCATCGCGGTGGCGCTGATGGGCCGCAGCCATCCGGTCGGCATCCTGCTGGCCGCGCTCCTGTTCGGCGTGCTCTATCAGGGCGGCACCGAACTGGCGTTCGACAAGCCGCGCATCACGCGCGACATGATCGTCGTCATCCAGGGCCTTGTGATCCTGTTCGCCGGCGCACTCGAATTCATGTTCAAGCCGGCGCTGGCCCGTCTGCTCGGCGGCAGGGAGGGCTGATGGACCTGATCGAGACCGCTCTTGCGATCCTCGCCTCCGGTCTCCGGCTGGCAATTCCGCTGCTCTGCGCCTGCCTTGCGGGTCTGTATTCGGAGCGCTCCGGCGTCGTCGACATCGGGCTGGAGGGCAAGATGCTGGCCGCTGCCTTCGGCGCGACGGTGGCCGCGCTGTCGACCGGTTCAGCCTATGCCGGGCTGGCTGTCGGCATGGCGACGGCGGTGGTTCTGGCGCTGATCCACGGCTATGCCGCGATCACCCAGCGCGGCAACCAGATCGTCTCGGGCATGGCGATCAACATGCTGGCGGCGGGGCTGACGGCGCTGCTCGGCAACGTCTGGTATCGCGAGGGCGGCCGCACGCCGTCGCTGGAGGGGGCGGCGCGGTTCAATCCGATCACCCTGCCGGGGACCGAAACGCTGGCTGACGTGCCGGTGCTCGGGCCCTTCTGGCGGCTGGTGGTGTCCGGCCATCCGCTGCCGGTCTATCTGGCGCTGGCGGCGGTGCCGCTGACGTGGTTCCTGCTCTACCGCACGCGCTGGGGCCTGCGCCTGCGCGCGGTGGGCGAAAACCCTGCGGCGGTCGATACGGCAGGCATTTCGGTACCGCGCATACGCTATTCGGCGATGCTGGCGACCGGCGTGCTCTGCGGGCTGGGCGGTACCTATCTGGCGGTGGCGCAGGCGGCGAGCTTCCTGCCGCACATTACGGCGGGCAAGGGCTTCATCGCCCTCGCCGCGCTGATCTTCGCCAAATGGCGGCCTGTGCAGGCGCTCGGAGCCTGCCTGCTGTTCGGTCTCCTTGACGCGGTGGCGATCCGGCTTCAGGGCGTGGCGCTGCCGGGCATCGGGCAGGTGCCGGTGCAGGCGATCCAGGCGCTGCCGTATGTGCTGACGGTGATCCTGCTCGCTGGCTTCGTCGGCCGTGCCATTCCGCCGAAAGCCATCGGCGTGCCCTATGTGAAGGAGCGGTGATGAACGCGCTGTCGATGCTGTTCGAAGCGGCAAAAGCCGCACAGGCGCGCGCCTATGTGCCGTATTCGCATTTTCCTGTCGGTGCGGCGATCCGCGACGAGGTCGGGCGCATTCATGCCGCGCCCAATGTCGAGAACGCGGCCTATCCCGCCGGCACCTGTGCCGAAGCGGGCGCCATTGCGATGATGATTGCCGGCGGCGGGCGGCGCATTGCCGAACTGGTGGTGATCGGCAACGGGGCGCAGCTCTGCACGCCCTGCGGCGCCTGTCGTCAGCGCATCCGCGAGTTTGCCGCGCCCGACTGTGCCATCCACATCGCCGGGCCGGAGGGCGTGCGCGCCCGCTTCACCCTTGACGGCCTGCTGCCCCATTCCTTCGGACCGGAGAACCTGACATGAGCGCCGCCGACATCATCCGCGCCCGCGCTGGCAC
>CALCZO010000037.1 GCA_937903315.1 uncultured Alphaproteobacteria bacterium | reverse complement strand
GCCATTCCGCCTTGCGGGTGATGGTCTTGGAACCGCCCCACTCGAAGCCAGGACGACCGACACCGACGCCGTAGCGAAGGGCCTTGCCATCGCCAAGGATCAGGTACAGCCGGCGCTCTGCCGTGTTGACGACGATTGTGCCAGCACCAAACTTCGACGAATAAGCCACTTCCTCGCGCGGGATCGGCGTCGCCTTCGCGCGGGTATCATCGTAGGGAATGATCGGCTCGCGTGTGAGCGGATCGATTTCATAGGCGGAAACGGCGGGAGCGATCAGCGTACCGAACGCAACCGCCAGAATTGCCGCGTTGAGACGACGCATAGCTGGGAACCCCTCGGGAGAATCTGGAATCATGCGGAAAAACAAATTCCGACTGCGCGACTTTTTGCCCGGATGACGGGCTTTGACAAGGGTAAGTCATGGATTTCATGTCATTGTGAACACGCATGGGACGTCGCCGTGTCATCAATGCAACATTTTGCAGGCGATCCTTGACTTCCCCTGAAAGCCTTCATAGGAAAGCGCTCGTTGACTGGGGCGCGTAGCTCAGCGGAAGAGCACTTCGTTCACACCGAAGGGGTCACAGGTTCGATCCCTGTCGCGCCCACCATCTCCCCATTCCACGGCCGTCTGGGATGTCCCCGGCCTCATCGGTGCCGGCATGGTTGCGTTTCTTTCCCGATCACGCCCGGTTGTGGCCGGCCTGATGCCCGGCATCGCGCTCGCCGCAGCCGTTGCCGGTGCGGCCGTGCTGGCAGAGCCGCTGGCAAGGCAGGCCACAGGCGGTCTCCTGCACCTTCCGGCCATTGTCATCGCCCTTGTCTTTGGCGTTGTGCTGCATTCTTTCGCCGCGCGCCCGGTGTTCGACAAGGGCCTGACCTGGTGCGTCAAGAAGTTGCTGCGCATCGCCATCGGCCTGCTTGGCGTCCGCATTGCGCTGTCTGACATTGCCGGGCTCGGCGTGCCGGTCGCCCTGCTCGTGGTGGCGGCCATGGCGGTGACCGTGGCCTCCGGGCTGGTGCTGGCCCGGTTTTTTGGGCTGAGCGCCGGATTCGGCGCTCTCGCCGGCGCGGCCAATGCCGTCTGCGGCGCGTCGGCGACGCTGGCGACGGCGACGGTGGTTCCCAACTACCCGCAGAAGAGCGCGGATGTCGCCTTCACGGTGATTGCCGCCAACGCGGTCTCGACCGTCGTTATGCTGGCCTATCCGCCGCTGGCCGTTGCGCTCGGCTCTTCGGTTGCCGACACCGGAATTCTCATCGGCGCGGCGATCCACGACATGGCGCAGGTCGCCGGCGCCGGCTATGCGGTGTCCGAGCCTGCCGGCAATGTCGCGGTGATCGTCAAGCTGTTCCGGGTGCTGCTGCTGCTGCCGGTTGTGCTGGCAATCGGCTGGTGGTTTGCCAGCCGTGGCGACGAGGCCGGCGCGGCAAAGGTGCCGATTCCCCTGTTCGCGCTGGCGTTTATCGGCCTTGTCCTGGTCAATTCGTTTGCGCCGCACATCCCGGGGTTTGCCCCGCTTTATGCCTTTGTGCGCCCCTGGCTGGTGCAGGCCTCGTCGCTGGGGCTGCTGCTGGCGATTGCCGCGCTCGGGCTGCAAACCTCGGTGACGGCGCTGATGGCGATCGGCTGGCGTCATGCCGTGGTCTTTCTGGCCCTTACCGTGTTAATTCTGGGGCTGGTGGTGGCGGGGCTGGCCGTCATCGGCTGAATGCGACGGCAAAACCGGTTGCAGCCGACAGGGTCCCGTCCCACAATCGCAAGCCCAGCCTGACCTGATGCCGGAGTGCCCGCTACAATGACCATGTCCCCCGCGTTTCCCTATCCGATCAGCAACGATCCGCGCACCATCCTGATCGATGGCGTCTTGCGCGGGGCTGCTTCCGGCGGCGGCATTCCCGTGCTGGATGCGGCCACCGGCAAGCCGTTTTCCACCCTTTCGGCAGGCTCGGCGGCGGATGTCGACGCGGCTGTCGGCAGTGCCCGCGCGGCATCGGAAAGCTGGGCGCGCACCGATGCGATGACGCGCGGCCGCATCCTGACCCGCCTTGCCGGGCTGATCGAGGCGAAGGCCGGACGGCTCGCCGAGATCGAATCGCGCGATGTCGGAAAGCCGTTGAAACAGGCGAAGTCGGATGTCGTCGCCTGCGCGCGCTACTTCGAGTTCTACGGCACCGCCGCGGACAAGCTGCACGGCGAGACGATCCCCTATCGCGACGGAATGACGGTCATCGTCCTGCGTGAGCCTTGGGGGGTCACCGGCCATATCATCCCGTGGAACTATCCGTTGCAGATCATGGGCCGCTCGGTCGGCGCTGCGCTGGCGGCGGGCAACGCCACGGTGGTCAAGCCGGCCGAAGATGCCTCGCTGTCGATTGTCATGATCGGCGAGCTGGCGCTTGAGGCCGGCGTGCCGCCGGGGGTGTTCAACGTGGTGACCGGCTATGGCCATGAGGCCGGCGCCGCGCTCTCGGCCCATCCCGACATCAACCACATTTCGTTCACGGGTTCGCCCCAGACCGGGACAGCCGTGCAGCAGGCGGCGGCCCGCAATAACGTTTCGGTGGTGATGGAACTGGGCGGCAAGTCGCCGCAGATTGTCTTTGCCGATGCCGATCTTGACGCGGCCGTGCCGGTCATCGTCGCCGCCATTGTCCAGAATGCCGGCCAGACCTGTTCGGCCGGCTCGCGCCTGCTGGTCGAGCGCCCCGTCTATGAGGCATTGATCGGCCGGCTGAAGCCGATCTTCGACGGGCTGAAGGTCGGGCCGGGCTGCGACGACCTCGATTGCGGTCCGCTGGTCAACGCAAAGCAGAAGGCGCGGGTCGAGGCAATGGTCGGGGCCGCCGTCGCCGCCGGTGTGCCGGTGATCGCCGAGGGGGCGCTGGCACCCGGTGCATCGCAGGACGGATTTTTCGTCACGCCGAAAATCCTTGGCCCTGTTCCGCCGACCGAGCGGATTGCCTGCGACGAGATTTTCGGCCCCGTTCTCGTGGTCACGCCGTTCGACAGCGAGGACGAGGCGGTCGCCTACGCCAATGCCACCGATTATGGCCTCGTCGCCTCGGTCTGGACCCGCGACGGCGGTCGCCAGATGCGGCTGGTGCACAAGATCAAGGCCGGGCAGGTCTATATCAACAACTACGGGGCCGGCGGCGGGGTTGAACTGCCGTTCGGTGGCTACAAGCGCTCGGGCTTCGGCCGCGAGAAGGGCTTCGAGGGCCTGAAGAGCTTCACGGTGATGAAAACGGCGGTATTCCGCCACGGCTGACGGCGAGGGGCGGTTTTGCGCCCCGTCACGTCACCGCATGGATCGCCATGCCGAGATCGTCGAAATGCTCGATCAGCGCGTCGGGCCTGAGGTCTCGCATCGGTATATCCGTATAGCCGAAGGTCACGCCGATTACCGGGATGCCGGCGGCGCGCGCAGTGGCGACATCGGTATTGCTGTCGCCGACCATGATCGCCGGCCCGCCGCCGGCCAGCGCGATCGTCTCGGTCAGGTGGCGCGGATCGGGCTTCTTGAACGCGAAGGTATCCGAGCCGCAGATCGCCTCGAACCAGTGGCGCATCCGCAAGGCCTCGATCAGCTGCACCGAGTAGGACTCGATCTTGTTGGTGCAGATGGCAAACCGCCAGCCCTGATCGCCGAGCGCCATCAACTGCTCGTCCAGACCGGGATAAGGCCGCGAATGGTCGGCGATATGCTGGCCGTAATAGGTCAGGAAAATCTGCAGCAGATCGTCGATACGGCTTTCGGGCAGCGTCCTGTTGTTGAGTTTCAGCCCGCGCTCGATCAGCGCCCGTGCCCCGGCGCCGATCAGATCGCGCGCCCGCGCCAGCGGAATCGGATCAAGCCGTTCGGCGGCGAGCGCGACATTGAGCGCATTGACCAGATCAGGCGCGGTATCGACGAGCGTGCCGTCAAGATCGAAAACCAGGAGGCGCGACATTTCCATTCACCCGTCACTGTTGGACATCAGACCGGCACGTCGCATATTCACCTTGCCGCGCCAAGGTGATTCCTCGCGCTTGGGCCGCGTTTTATGACGGGAGTGTCCGATGAGCCGTTCGAATCGACCGGGGCGCTGGCTTGCCGCCGCCGGCGTGATGCTGGCTGCCAACGGCGCCGCGGCCCAGCAGTTCGAATTTTCCGCCGCTCCGCATCAGGGCCTGAACCGCGTCTACCGCGTCGACCGGACAACGGGCGAGGTCGGCGCCTGCCAGTACGGTCTCAAGGACGGGGGCATCGGCCTCACCCTGTGCTATCCGGCAGGCGAGGGCGCGAAAGCCGGTGCGCAGGGTGATTACGGCCTGGTCGGCTCGCATCATATCTCCGAAGCAGGCATTTTCCGCGTCAATCGTCGGACCGGCGAGATGAGCATCTGCTATGTGTTCAACGACGAGCAGGTCGTCTGTACGCCGGCAGCCAAGTGAGGCGGGCGATGGGGACGCGGGACAGGAAGCGCTGAGATGAGCATCGAGACGATGAAGCGGGCCGCAGCGGCCGAAGCCCTGACGCTGGTGCGCCCCGGCATGAAACTGGGGCTTGGCACCGGGTCGACCGCCAAGCATTTCGTCGATCTTCTTGGCGCGGCGGTGGCCGGCGGGCTCGATGTCATCGGTGTTCCGACCTCCGAGGCCACGCGGCGGCAGGCCGAAGGGTTGGGCATCCGTCTGTCGACACTCGACGATCTGGTCGAGCTTGACCTGACGATCGACGGAGCCGACGAGATCGGCCCGGATCTGGCCCTGATCAAGGGCGGCGGCGGGGCGCATCTGCGCGAGAAAATCGTCGCAGCGGCGTCGAGAACCATGGTTGTGATCGCCGATCAGACCAAGGTGGTCGCGGCCCTGGGCAGGTTCCCGCTGCCGGTCGAGGTCTGCCGTTTCGGCGAGGCATCCAGCGCACGGGCGATTGCCGCAGCCTTCGCGGACGAGGGGCTGGCCTGCCGGCTGACCCCGCGGATGACGAAGGATGGCGTGCGGCTGATCACCGACGAGGGGCATGTCATTCTCGACGCCCGGCTGGAGGACAGCGGGGGGCGCGACCATGGCGGGCGGATCCACCAGCCGGCGCGGCTTGCTGCCGCACTGACGGCAATTCCCGGCGTTGTCGAACATGGTTTGTTCATCGGCCTTTGTTCTGCCGCATACGTGGCGTCCGAGACAGGGGTTGCCCGTTTGGACCGGACGTCCTAACGGTGCGCCGAATGATTTGCTGAACGAAACAACAGGCGATCCGATGAGTGTGATGAAGCCGAAAACCGCCCTGACCGCGTTGGCCCTCTGCCTGTGCACCGCGCTGAGTGGACCCGCCGCAGCCCAGACCGCCGCTCCCCCGCCGGTGGCGCCCGTGGCGCCGCAGCTTTCCCCGGCCCATGTCGAGATGGCGGTCGAGGTGGTCAAACTGTCCGGCATGGGCCGATCGCTTGATGTGATCGTGCCGCAGATGGTGGATCGCGCCAAGGCGCTGTTCATCCAGACCCGGCCGGAAATTGCCGGCGAGGTCGACAAGTCGGTCAAGGCGCTGCAGGGCAGCTTTGACAAGGAGAACGCCGAGGCGATGTCGATTGCCGGCAAGGCCTTCGCGGCTCGGCTGAGCGAAGCGGAACTCAAGGACATCTCCGCGTTCTTCAAGTCGCCGGTCGGCCAGAAGTTCGTCTCCTCGCAGCCCGCGATCATGGACGTCATGTTCCGCGATCTCGACGATTTCACCGCGCGTCTGAGCCAGATCGTCATCGACCGTCTGCGCGACGACCTCAAGAAGCGCGGCGTCCAGTTCTGATCGCCGGCGTCGGACGGGGGTGGCGGTGGCAGGATCGTCTCCTCTGGCGGGCCGTGAGCCCTTCCTGATCAGCCTGTCCGGCCTGATCGCCGGGCTTGTCCTGCCGGTGGCCATGGTGGCCGCCAACCGCTCTGCACCCCTGGTTGTCGCGCTGGCGGCCGCATCGGCAATCGGCGGCGTGATCGCAGCGGGGCAGGCGCCTGCGCTTCTGGCCCTGCGCGGACGCGCCTTGCGCGGCGCGGTGGCCGGTCTGGTCATTCTTGCTGCGTTGGCTTTCGTCAGCATCCTCTGGGCACACAACCGACCCGCATCGCTGTTCTCGCTTGGCGAGGCCTTGGCATCTGCCGTGCCCGCCATACTCCTTGCGCTTGCATGGCGCATCCGGCAGCCGGCGCGGCTCGGCCTGATGCTGGCCTGCGGTCTGCTGCTGGCGGCGCTGCTGGCGATTGCCGATCTGTCCACCGGGATGGTCTGGCGGCGCATGGCTGGCATCCGGCCCGATCTCTACGTCGTCAACCGCTCGGTGATGACGCAGGTTGTCCTGCTGTTTCCGATGCTGCTGCTGCTTGAAGGCCGCGCGCGGGCGCTCGGACTGCTGGCGGCGCTGGCGGTTGCGGTCGCCGTGTTCCGGTCCGAAAGCACCTCGGCCCAACTCGGGTTGATCGTCGGCACGCTGGCGTATGGCGCGGCCCGGATCGCCCCGCGTCTTGCCGTTCTGGCCACGATCGGCGGGGCAGCGCTGCTGACCGTCCTTGCGCCGTGGATCGGCGGGATCGTCCATGCCGTCCTGCCCGCCGGCTTTCACGAGGCGATGGCGCGGTCGCATTCCGACGACCGGGTCAACATCTGGCAGTCCTTCGGCGCGGCGGTCATGGAACGGCCGCTGCTCGGCTCGGGCTTCAACGCCAGCGCAAGGATGGCGGAGGATCCGGTCGTCGGGCAGGTGGCGGAACCGCTGCGCGCCCTGCTCGGCGCGGGGCATCCACACAACGCCTTTCTTCAGGTCTGGGT
Source organism: uncultured Alphaproteobacteria bacterium (assembly GCA_937903315.1). GTDB lineage: Bacteria > Pseudomonadota > Alphaproteobacteria > Rhizobiales > Beijerinckiaceae > JAIUNP01. The sequence continues at coordinate 1,093 of CALCZO010000037.1, read as the reverse complement.
CGATCTCGGCCTTGCCGGCGCGGTCATCGTCCTTATGCTGATGGCGCTGACCGGCCGCGCGCTGCTGCGCTCGTCCGCGCTCGTCCGCCCGGCCGCGACCGGCCTTGCCGCCACGGTTCTGGCCATCGCCGCCGTCAGCCACGGCGCCTGGCAGGGCTGGTGGCTTGCTTCGGCCGGCGTTGCGCTGGCCATCACCCTTGCAACCGGAGCCCGCCATGAGCGCGTTTGATGTCGACCTGTTCGTGATCGGAGCCGGCTCGGGCGGGGTGCGCGCCGCGCGCATCGCGGCGGGACATGGGGCGAAGGTGATGCTCGCCGAGGAATTCCGCGTCGGCGGCACCTGCGTCATCCGCGGCTGCGTGCCCAAGAAGCTCTACGTCTATGCCTCGCGCTTCTCCCATGCCTTCGAGGACGCGGCGGGGTTCGGCTGGGCGGTGCCGAAGGCGGCGTTCGACTGGCCGACTCTGGTGAAGGCGAAAGAGGCGGAAATCACCCGGCTCGAAGGCATCTATGCCCGCACGCAAGGCAATGCCGGGGTCGATCTCGTCCGCTCGCGTGCGGTGTTCGAGGACGCCCATACCGTGCGGCTGGAGACGGACGGCCGCCGCGTCCGTGCGGCGCATATCCTGATCGCCACCGGTGCGCGGCCGTTCCTGCCGGCGCTGCCGGGCATCGAACATGCCATCACCTCGAACGAGGCGTTCGATCTGCCGGCCCAGCCCAAACGGATCGTCATTGCCGGCGGCGGCTATATCGCGGTCGAGTTTGCCGGCATTTTCGCCGGGCTCGGCAGCGAGGTGACGCTGATCCACCGCGGCGACAACGTGCTGCGGGGCTTCGACGAGGACCTGCGCAACGCCGTCAGGGCCGGGCTGGAGCGCGACGGCGTCCGCCTCGTTCTGGGTGACACGATTGCCCGGATCGACAAGGGCGCGGGCCTCACGGTGACAACGGCCAGCGGCGGGACGGTTGCCGCCGATCAGGTGATGATGGCGCTTGGCCGCGTGCCGAATGTCGAAGGTCTGGGGCTGGAGAAGGCCGGCGTTGCGCTGAGGCACAATCACCATGCCATCGCAGTCGATGCCGCCTCGCG
>CALCZO010000036.1 GCA_937903315.1 uncultured Alphaproteobacteria bacterium | reverse complement strand
CGCGGTTGACGAAGACCATATCGACCTGAAGGTTGCTGCCATTGACCTTCGACACATGACCGGCAACGATATCCGCAGCAGCGAACGCGGGAGACGAAATGCAGGCGCACAGCCCCGCGATAATCAGAGTATTCTTCATGGCATTTTCCTTAAAATAGCGAGATTTGGATTGTTAAATAAAGGCGATATACATATTTCTATGGTCAACACGCATATCGATAATTACGATTTTTGTTTTATAAACAGATCCGGCATCGCGCATCATGCGTTTGCATGACACTTGCAAAAAATTCTCACGTCGCGGAATTCCGCGTGCCGATACCTTTCAGGCCTGAACCGGACGACGGCGGTCGCGCAGCGCCAGCCAGACCACGGAGCCCATCGCCGCCAGCGAGATCGGAATCATCGCCCAGTTGACCGCGCTCCAGCCCAGCTTCTCATAAAGAAAGCCGGCCATGAACGAGGCCACGGTGGTGGCGGTGAAGATCGTGAAATCGCTGAACCCCTGAACCTTGGCGCGTTCGGCCGGGGTGTGGCAATCGGTCACCATCGCGGTCGCGGCGATGAACGAGAAATTCCAGCCAACGCCGAGCAGCACCAGCGCACCCCAGAAATTGATGAGCGCGGTGTCGTAGAGATTGATGAGCCCGGTGACGACCAGCATCCCCAGACCCACCAGCATCATCGCGTTGCGGCCGAACCGCGCGATCAGGTTGCCGGTGTAGAAGCTCGGCAGATACATCGCCAGCATGTGCCACTGGATGCCAAGGGTCGAATCGGTGACCGTGAAGCCGCAGCCGACCATTGCGATCGGCGTCGCGGTCATGATCATGTTCATCATCGCCTGGCTGACCATGCCGCAGAAAATGGCCACAATCAGCCGTGCGTTCCTGAGGATATCGCCCAGATGGCGCGCGGTGCCGGCGGCGGCGACGCTGATCGGCGGGCCATCCTTGAACAGGCCCGTCACGAGGATGGCCAACGCCGCGAACCCGGCCTGGCACAGGTAGGTGAACACGAACGTCAGCGGCGACAGGATGTCCTTGGTCAGGATGACCAGTTGCGGGCCGATGAAGCTGGCAGCGACGCCGCCGAGCAGCACCCACGAGATCGCCTTGGGGCGGAAGGCCGGGGTCGCGGTATCGGCCGCCGCGTAGCGGTAGAGCACGATGAAGCTCTGGTAGGCGCCTGATACGGTGGAGGCGAGCACAAACAGCCAGAACGAGCCGTACCAGATCGCCAGCGCGCCAAGCAGCCCGCCGGCAACGCCGAGCAGCCCGCCGGTCATGAACCCGGCGCGGCGGCCGACCCGCTTCATGTAGGCGGAGGCGGGATAGGTGAACAGCGCCGTGCCCAGAACGAACGTCGAGATCGCCAGAGTCGCCAGCCCGCTGCCGGGTGCGAGCATCTGACCGAGCAGCGCGCCGGTGGCGACAACCACCGATGCATTTGCTCCCGCCAACGCCTGACTGGTGGCCAGAACGCGGGCATTGTGGCGTGCCAGACGGTCGCCCTCGGCCGCATCAAGCATGGTTCATCAGCCTTGTCGCATATAACGGATCGGCTTGACTAGCGCAGCCCGAGCGCACAGACCAGCCTTTCCTTCGCTCTCTCATGAAAAGTCCTGCCATGACGCCGACCCTGCTGTTCGATCTCGACGGAACCCTTGCGGAGACCGACTGGGCGCATCTTGCCGCCTTTGTCGAAGTCTATGCCGAATACGGCCTGCCGATGGACGAGCACATCTTCAAGACGAAGGTGATGGGGCGGCCGAATGTCGCGATCGGCGAGGCGTTCTTTCCCGCCCTGCCCATCGCCGAGCGCGAGGCGATTTTCGAGCGCAAGGAAGCGGTCTATCGCCGGATCGTCGGCCATGTCGATCCGGTGGCCGGGACGGTCGCGCTGCTCGATTGGGCCGATGCCAACGGTGTCGCCTGCGGCGTCGTGACCAATGCGCCGCGCGAGAATGCCATCATGATCCTCAAGGGCGCCGGTCTCATCGAGCGGTTCGGCACCATCGTCTGCGGGCAGGAACTGGCGCATGGCAAGCCGCATCCGATGGCCTACCTCAAGGGCCTTTCCGACCTTGGCGGCGATGCGGCGGTTTCGCTGGCGTTCGAGGACAGTCCCGCCGGCATGGCGGCCGCGATCGCGGCGGGGATGCCGGTGATCGGCATGACGACCAACCTTGACGCCGCCGGCGTGATGGCGGCCGGTGCGGCGCTGGCCGCCCCCGACTTCACCGACCCTGCCCTGCTGGCTTTCGTGCGCCGGCGTACCGGGCGGGGTTGATGCGGCGCTGAAGTCGCGCAACACTGACCCCGGGCCTTATGGGGTGTTGCGTCATGCGTCGTGTCGTTGCGTTGTCGGTTCTGCTCGTCGCCGGATGCCAGACGGCGGAGCCCGTGAAGGTTGCCGCGCCTTTCGATGCGGCGGAAGCCGCCTTCATCAGGAAAGAAGGCACGGCACGGATCGACGGCCATGCGTTCCTCAAGAAGCCGAACGGCTCTGTGATGAATGCGGCGGGCGAGCGGGTCTGGCTGATCCCGGCAACGGCCTACGCGAAGGAGCGGATGGCCGCGCTGTACAAGGGGCAGAAATTCGCCCCAGCCGGCAGCATCGCGGCGCAGCCGGGGACTGACCCCAGGTACATGGAATTCACCCGCTCGACCAAGGCCGAGTCCTCGGGCCGCTTCACCTTCGACAAGGTGGCACCCGGCAGCTATTTCCTTGCCACCACGATCACCTGGAAAGACAGCGAAACCGATGTCGTTGCGCGCGGCGGATCGGTCTATGAGACGGTCACCGTGACGGCCAAGGAAGACAGGATCATCAAGGTCATCGTCAACGGGCAGTAGCGGCGCCGTCAGGGCGCCTTCAGGCTGTCGATGATCGACTGCACCGCCGGATCATGCTGCTTGTCGCCTTCCGGCGAGGCCCAGACCGACATCAGCAACTGGCGATTGGCGCTGGGGCCGAAATCGAACACCAGATAGCGCAGCACCGTCGGCGCGCCCTTCCATGTCGCCGGCATGTTGGTGGCCTTGATGGTGACACCGGCCACGCTGCTGCCGTTGCTCGTCGGTGCGCCGGTGATCCTGACGCCCTGCTTGGTGAAATAGCGCTCGTGCTCGCGCATCACCTTGTCGGACTCGCTGGACCTGTAGACCTCGAACCACAGGAACACTTCCTCGTCCGGGCTGCGCGATTCGACACCGCGCTCGATCGTCGTCACCGACCAGCCCTTGGGAAAAGTGACCTTGGCCACCGGATATTGCGGCGTCAGCGTGACTTCGACCGCCTGTGCCGCGCCGGCCAGACCGACCGCGACGGCAAGAGCAATCACTGCGTTGCGGATCAGGTTCATGGTGCCCCCCTCTGGCCGTGGGCAACCACCCTAGCCCAGTGGCGGGGCATGGCAAGCCACGGATCAGAAATGGCCGTAGGAGGCGCGGTCGAGGGTCAGCGTCTCGCCGTCCAGACCGAGGATGCGGGTTCCGCGCACCGTGAGCGTCCCGATGCGGGTGACAGGGCGACCCGCCTTGCGCGCGGTCTCCTCGAACGCTCCACAGCCATCGGGCGGGATCGCCGCCAGCACCTGATAATCATCACCGCCGGTGAGACAGCAGGCCAGCAGCGCCGGGCACGGCCGCGCGGCATCCGCAACGCCGGGCAGCATCGGCACCAGCCGCGCATCGATCTCCAGCCCCGTGCCGCTCGCCCCGGCCAGTTTCATCGCATCGCCGATCAGCCCGTCGGAGATGTCCATCGCTGCGCGGGCATGGTCGCGGAGGGCCTGGGCCAGCGGCATTGCCGGATCGGGCAGCAGATAGGCAGCACGCGCGGCGGCAAGCGTGGCAGCGGGCAGCGCGGCGGCCCATTCAGGCGGATGCGGCAGGCGCAGGACAAGACCCATCGCCGCCGCGCCGATGGTGCCGGTGACATGCAGCACATCGCCCGGCCTGCCGGTGGTGCGGCGCACCATCGCGCCCTTCGGGACGGTGCCGAGCGCAGTGATCGACAGCACCAGCCGTTCGGGCGAGGATACGGTATCGCCGCCCAGCAGCGGGCAGGCATAGGCGGCAGCATCCGCCCCCAGTCCGCGCGCGAAGGCCGCAAGCCAGCCCTCGCGCCAGCCCTGCGGCAGGCCGAGACCAAGCAGGAAGCCGAGCGGTTCCGCCCCCTTGGCCGCGAGATCCGACAGATTGACGCGCAGCGCCTTGCGGGCAATCGCCTCGGGCGGATCATCGGGGAAAAAATGCACGCCGGCGACCAGCAGGTCCTTGGTCAGCACGAGATCGCAGCCGGCGGGCGGGGCCAGCAGCGCCGCGTCATCGACAAGGCCAAGGCCGCCCGGCCCGGCAATGGGCGCGAAATAGCGGGCGATCAGGTCGAATTCGCCGGGGCGGGATGCGTCGGACA
>CALCZO010000035.1 GCA_937903315.1 uncultured Alphaproteobacteria bacterium | reverse complement strand
GCCGCGCACGATCGGCGAGCAGGCAGCCATGCCGGCAATGACGCCGCGTCCGTCCCAACCGATCCCGCCCGCGCCGCCGATGCGCCCGGCAGGGCCGCCGCCGCTGATCCAGCGTCCGGCCGTACCGCCACCGCCGCCTGCGGGGGGCATGCGACCGGCCCCGTCGTTTGGAACGGCAGCGTCGACCGCGAACTGGCCGTCGACGGAAGGGCTCCAGCGCCGCTGAGGGCGCACCGGGCCATCCGTCTCGCCTATTCATCAGGGCGGGAAACATGCTAGGTTGAAGCCCCCCAAGGTCGCACGCTGCCGGTCCCCCGATGCAATGGTCCATCTCCTCCCTGTCGTTCCCCGATCTCTTGCAGAAGAAGATCGAGGCTGCCGCCTCGGCGGGTTTCACGGGCATCGAGATCTTCCATGAGGATCTGATCTATTGCGGCGTCAAGGCGGCGCGGATCGGCAAGTTTGCCCGCTCGCTCGGTCTGGCCATCGTCAGCCTTCAGTCCCTGCGCGATTACGAAGCCGCACCGGCGGCTGTGCGGGCGTGGAATCGCAAGCGCTCCGACCGCTATCTCGATCTGGCGGCTGAACTTGGCGCGGCGATGCTGGTGGTCTCCGCCAACGGCGATGCCGCGACCGATCCCGATCCGGCCGTGGCCGCCCGCGATCTGGCCGACCTCGCCGACCGAGCCGCCGCGCGCGGGCTGAAGATCGGCTACGAGGCGCTCTCGACCGGTCGCCATGTCAGGACCTGGCAGCAGGCGCTGGCGATCATCGCGCTGGCCGACCGGCCGAACCTTGGACTTGTGCTCGGCACCGCCCATACGGTGTTTGCCGATGGCACGTTTGACGGGCTGGCCACGCTCGATCCGGCGCGGCTGTTCCTCGTCCATCTCGCCGATGTGCCGAACCTGCGGATGGATGCACGGCTGCTGTCCGGCCACTACCGGCTGTTTCCGGGGCAGGGCGACCAGCCGCTGCATGAGATCTATGGCACGCTGAAGGCCATCGGCTATGCCGGTCCGGTGTCGCTGGAGATTTTCAACGGCCAGATGCGCGGCATGTCGCCGGCCCAGATCGCGACCGATGGCATCCGCTCGCTCAACCTCTTGGAAGAGATCGACGCGGATTCGCGCAACGCCATCCGCGACGTTGCCTTTGTCGAGATCGCCTGCTTCGACGAGCAGCGCGACCGGCTGCTGCATGTGATGGAGTGTTTCGGGTTTTCCCGCAGCCACCTGCACCGCTCCAAGCGGGTCAGCCTGTGGCGCAACGGCGCGGCGACCATCGTCATCAACGAGGAGCATGACAGCCACGCCCATGCCTTCCACCTGCTGCATGGCCTGTCGGTCTGTGCTGTCGCCTACCGGGTCGCGGATCTGCCGGTCTGGCTCAAGCGGATGGAAGATTATCAGGGCGGGCGGATCGAGTATCTCGCCCGCGCCGGGGAGATGAACATTCCTGCCATCCGCGGCATCGAGGGGTCGCTGAATTTCTTTCTCGATGCGGACGGCGGCCCGAGTTTCGACGAGGTCGATTTCAATCCGATCGCGGCGCGTCGCCCGGCGCGGCCGGCTGGCCTGTCAGGCATCGATCATTTCTCGCAAGCGGTGCTGCCGGCCGAGTTCTTCATGGGCACGCTCTACTACCGGGCCCTGATGGGGTTTGAGCCGGGCGATCAGATCGGCGTGGTCGATCCGCACGGCGCGGTGCTGAGCCGCAACATGAAGAGCCGCAACGGCGCGGTGCGGATGGCCGTCAACGCCTCCTACGGCTCGAACTCGACAACGCAGCGGTTTCTGGCCAACCGGATGGGCGCCGGCTACCAGCATTTCGCCTTCGGCTGCGCGGATATCTTCGCCGTGGCCAAGGACATCGACCCCGAGGTCGTGCTGGCAATCCCGCCGAGCTATTACGACACGCTGCATCTGCGGTTCGATCTCGACAAGGCGGTGATCGAGGCGATGCGCCGCCACAATATCCTCTATGACGAGGACGCCGGCGGCCGGTTCTTCCATCTCTATTCGGTCGAGATCAACGGCCTGTTCTTCGAAATCGTCCAGCGCGATGGCTACGGCGGCTTCGGCGCGGTCAATGCTCCGGTGCGCATGGCCGCCCAGACGCGCGATTACGAGCAGGAGCAGAGCCTGCTGGCCGATCTCGTGGCGCTGTAAAACGGGCGGCGGCGGACCGGAGGAGGACGGCCCGCCGCCGCTTTCAGCGGAACCTGCGTGAAGCCAGCGACCGGGGGAAGATCAGCCCGAGCACCACATAGGCCGCGATCGCCGCGCCAATGGCGCCGACAACCCAGATGACAACCGACAGCAGCCAGTCGACCGGGCCACCGCCGTCAGACATCTGCGAATTGGTCAGCCACAGCATGAACCAGATGCCGAAAGCGCCGCCGCCGAGCCCGGCTATCTGGGCCAGCGCAAAGCGCCTGAGGCTGATGCCCCGGTCGCGGATCAGCACAACGAGGAGGCCGATGGCCCCCACTACGATGAACACCACCAGCGGCCAGAACCACAGGCCGAGGATTTCCTTGAACACGGCGATGAAAACGGCGGGATCGAGGTCTTTCATGATCGCTCCTCCTCAGGCCTGGCCGCGCAGCATGGCAATATAGGTTGGCTTGAGCGCCACTTCCTTCATCACCCATGACACCCACAGCTCTTCCAGCGGCGCGATGACGCCGGGGAACGAAGGCGTGAGATTGTCCTTGTAGTCGAACTCGACCAGCATCGCCCGGCCGATCTTGGTGATCAGCGGGCAGGAGGTATAGCCGTTGTAGATTTCTTTCGACTGCGTGCCTGCGATCGAGGCGACGAGGTGATCGACCGCCACCGGCACCTGCCACTTGACGCTGGCCGCCGTCTTGCCCTTGGGCACGCCGGCAATATCGCCGACGCCGAAGACATTGGCGAAGCGCTTGTGGCGCAGCGTCTGCATGTCGACTTCCATCCAGCCATCGGCGGCCCACGGCCCCGTCTGCCACGGCAGGGCGGACTTGCGCACCGCTTCGGGCGCGCGCATCGGCGGGATCACGTTGACGAAGTCGAACTTGATCTCCTGATTGCCGGTCGGGGTCTTGAAGGTCGCAACCTTCCTGCCCGGATCGATGGCGTTCAGCACATGGTCGTGGCTGACCTTGACGCCCCGGTCCTGGAACAGCATCCGCACCTTTTCCGACACGATCGGCACCGAGAACAGCGCCTTGGCATGGGCGGCATAGACCAGTTCCGCCTTGCCGCGATTGCCGCGCCGGCGCAGGATGTCATCGGTGATGAAGGTGTACTTCAGCGGCGCACCGGCACATTTCATCTCGGTTGCCGGGCGCAGGAACAGACCGACGCCGCCCTTGTCGGCGAAGGCCGACATCTCGCGGTAGGTCGCTTCCGCCGCTTCCGGCCCGGCGTAGACCGAGCCGATGCCGCCCGTGCCGATCAGCTTGGTGTCCATGCCTTCGATGGCGGCATAATCGAGCACCAGCCCGGTCGAGACGATCAGGAAGTCATAGGCGATCCGCTTGCCCGAGGCGGTGACCACGGCGTTGCCGGGCGCGTCGAATTCGGCGACACTGTCCTCGATCAGCTCCATGCCCGAGGGCACATAGTCCCTGGTTGCCGAGACAGAATAGCCCGCCGGCTTGAGACCGGCGGCGATCAGCGTGAAGCCCGGCTGGTAGTAATGCGCCTTGCGCGCGTCGATCAACGTGATCTTCGCCCCGTCGAGCCGCTGTTGCAGTCGCGCCGCCGCCGCCAGACCGGCCGCGCCCGCGCCGGCAATCACGATATGGGCGCTGGTCTTGACCTTGGCGCCCTGCGCCCGCGCCGGGCCGGGTACCGTCAGAAGGCCGCCGGCCATGGCGAGAGTCATCGCCTCGCGCCGCGTCAGACCTTCCCGAAAAGAGACTGTCATGGTTCCACCCCGCAATGGAACGCGCTTGGATGCGCGTCCTTGCAGGGCAACATATTAGAAGTTCAAAATATGATCAAACGCTAATATGCGCCTTGGCATCGACCATTCGTCGCAGGTCGGGTCAGGTGATCCGGCGGACGGATTCCTTGATCTCGTCGGTGTCGAACAGGCGCTTCCAGTCCGGCTTGAGGATGGTGTCCTTGCCGTAGACGATGGCCTTGTTGCAGGCGTCTGAGAACACGCCGTCGATGTGCTTGAACGTGACGGCGGCGAGGATGTTCATGTGGCCGAGCAGGAAATCGCGCGCCGCCTCGCGCGGCACGCCGCGGGCGATTGCCTCCTCCATCGCCTCGCGCATCGCATCCAGCAGCGTGGCGCAGACGGTTTCCGACAGGCCGGGTTCGAGGATCGCGATCTGCTCGACCGTGACGCGGTGCGAGCGCATCACCGGCGCCCAGATGGTACGGGCGACCGCCTCGCCGAGTGCGTAATGCTCGTCCGGCCCCTGCATCAGGGCGTTGACGATGTGCTGCTTGGCCGCGACGCCGCCGAAATGGTCGGCGCGGGCCGCTGGATCGGTCTCATCGTTGAAGATCGGCGGGTGGCACGGGTGGGTGACGAAATAGGTGATGTCCGCCCGCTCGGGCAGATGACCGGCGTAAGGGGCGGCGGCATCGAGAATGACGACGATGGTGCCGGCCTTCAGCGTTGGCACGATCTGGCTGGCGACACGGCCGACCAGCGTATCAGGCACGGCGAGCACCACGACCGGCGCGCCGTCGAGCGCCGCCTCCGCGCTCATGCACTCGAGCCCGAACTGCTCCCGGATTGCGGCGCGGCCCGCCTCGCTCACCTCGACCGGGCGCGGCGTGAACTCAGAACCGACGAGATTGCTGAGCAGGCGCTTGCCCATCTTGCCACCGGCGCCGAACAGGGCGAGTGCGGTCATGAAATCTCTCCTTGGTCAGGCGCAAAGCTGGCGGAGTGCATCACGCACCCGCTCGGGGGTCAGGGTGATCGCCGCTTCCAGCGGCGGCGAGAACGGCACGGGAATGCGCGGCGCACCGAGCCGGCGCACGGCCTTCAGCGCCGCCGGGCCAATGTCCTCTAGCGTCGCGGCAATGACATCGTTGCCAAAACCGCCGTCGATGCCGCCTTCCTGCACCACCATGAGCCTCCCGGTTTTCCGCACCGAGGCGGCGACCGCCGCACGATCCCACGGCCACAGGCTGACAAGATCGATCACGTCGGCGGCGATGCCGCTGGCCTCGACTCCGGCGAGCACGGCGGGCAGCGCCTGCGACCAGGTGACGACCGTCGCGGCCATGCCGGCGCGGCGCAGCACAGCCTTGCCGGGCACCAGCGGGGCGACCGCATCGGGGACGTCTTCAACTGTCTTCCAATGGCTCTTGGGATCGAAGATCAGCACCGGATCATCCGCGCGGATGGCAAAGGCGATGGCAGCGGCCAGATCGGTCGCGGTTGCCGGGGTCAGCACGACAAGGCCAGGCACGTTGACGAACCAGTTCTCGATGGTCTGGCTGTGCTGGGCGGCAGAGCCTTTCAGCAGCCCGTGCGGCATCCGTACCACCAGCGCGGCCCGTGCCTGCCCGCCGAACATGTAGCGGGCCTTGGCGATCTGGTTGACGAGTTCATCCATCGCCGGCAGCACGAAATCGGCAATGCGCATCTCGATCACCGGGCGCGTGCCGACCAGCGCCGCGCCAAGTCCGGCGCCCATGATCGTCGCCTCGGCAATCGGCGTATCGACGACGCGCGTGCCGCCGAATTCGGCCATCAGCCCCTTGTACTGGCCGAACACGCCGCCGTGGCGCACATCCTCGCCCAGAACCCAGACGGTCGGATCGCGCCGCATTTCCTCGGCCATAGCGCGGGCGGAGGCTTCGGCAAAACTCATCAGAGCCATGTCGGCGCTCCCGCATCCTGCACGTCGGCCAGCGCGGCCTCGACCGCCGGGAATGGCGCGGCGCGGGCACGGTCGCGCGCACGGGCCATTTCGGCATCCACGTCCGCATCGATGGCGGCGATTGTGGCGGGATCGACCCCCTCGCTTGCCAGCCGCTGTGCCTGCACGATCAGCGGATCGCGGGCCTTGGCCGCTTCCAGTTCGCCCGGCCGGCGATAGGCCGCCATGTCGGTGGCGGTGTGGCCGAACCAGCGATAGGTCCGCGCATGGAGAAACGCCGGCTGGCCGGTCGCCCGCACCTGATCGACCAGCGTCCGCGCCGCCTCGTCGACGACCGCGACATCGTTGCCGTCGATCGATACGCCATCGATGCCGCAGGACCTTGCGCGGGCGAGGGGGCCGGCGCCTGCCGTCGTCCCGGCGGTATAGGTGAAGGCGGAAAAGGTGTTGTCCTCGCAGACGAACAGCACGCGCAACCCGTACAGGGCGGCCCAGTTGAGCGCTTCGAGGAACGGGCCGCGATTGGTCGCCCCATCGCCGAAGAAGCAGGCGACGACCGCGTCCGATCCGATGAGCTTCAGGCCCTGCGCCGCGCCGACCGCGATCGGCAGTCCGCCCGAAACGATGCCGTTGGCGCCCAGCATGCCGACCGAGAAATCGGCGATATGCATCGAGCCGCCCTTGCCGCCGCAGGCGCCGCTTGCCCGGCCATAGAGTTCGGCCATCATCGGATCGACTGCCGCGCCCTTGGCAAGGCCATGGCCGTGGCCGCGATGGGTGCTGGTCAGCCGGTCATCGGCGCGGAGGTTGGCGCAGACGCCCGACGGAATCGCTTCCTGCCCGATCGAGGAATGGAGAAAGCCCGGAAACTCGCCGTTGCGATAGGCCTCCAGCGCCACCTCCTCGAACACCCGGATGCGCCGCATGGTGCGATACAGGGCAAGGCCCCGGTCATGATTGCCCGCCATCTCACGCACACCGCGCGGTCAGCCCGCCATCGACCGGCAGGCAGACGGCGTTGATATAGGCCGCCTCGTCCGAGGCGAGGAACACGGCGGCGTTGGCGATGTCCCAGCCGGTCCCCATCCTGCCGGTCGGCGAGGTGGCATGGCGCTTGGCGATCATCTCGGATGTGTCGGCATACTGGCCGGTGATCTGCGTATGGATCAGCGGCGTATCCATCATGCCGGGCAGGATGGCGTTGCAGCGGATGCCCTCACGCGCATATTGCAGGGCAACGCCGACCGTGAACTGGTTCACCGCGCCCTTGGCGGCATAATAGCTGGCATAGGGATAGCCGGTGTAGCGCAGCCCTGCTGCCGACGAGATGTTGGTGATCACGCCCTTGCCCTGCCGCTGCATGATCGGGATCACGTATTTGCAGGCGAGAAACGCGCCGGTGACGTTGATGTCGATCTGCCGGTGCCAGTCGTCGAGGCTGAGATCCGGCGGCCCGCCCATCTTGGTGGTGCCGACATTGTTGTGCAGGATGTCGATGCGGCCGTGGGCGGCCATCACCGCCTCGACGACGCGGGCGACATCGGCCTCCTTGGTCACGTCGCAGGCATGGCCGGTGGCCTGCCCGCCTTCGCCCGCAATGATGCCAACGGTCTCCTCGGCCGCACTGAGATTGATGTCGACGCATATGGCGATCGCACCCTCCCGCGCATAGGCGACGGCCGACGCCTTGCCGTTGCCCCAGCCGGGCCCGACCGATCCGGCCCCGAACACCAGCGCAATGCGATCCTTCAGTCGGGCCATCGCGGGCCTCCTTACATGAACAGGCTGGGCAGCCATAAAACGAGGCCGGGGAACATTGTGATCAGCAGCAGCACGCCAAGACCGACGGCGAGGAACGGCAGCACTTCCACGACCACTTTCTCGATCTTGACCCCGGCGAAGTTGCCGCAGATGTAGAGCAGGATGCCGACCGGCGGGGTCAGCAGGCCGAGCATCAGGTTGAACACCATCACAAGGCCGAAGTGCACAAGGTCGATGCCCGCTGCCTGCACGATCGGGATCAGCACCGGGATCAGGATGATCATCGCGGCAATCGCCTCCATGAAGCAGCCGACGATCAGCAGCAGCCCGTTGATCAGCAGCAGGATGACAATTGGATTGTCCGAGACCCCCTTGATCCACGCCGCGATCTCGCGCGGCAGGCCGGAGACGGCCATCAGCCAGCCGAAGGTCGAGGCAAAGGCGATGATGATCATCACCACAGCCGAGTCGAGGCCTGACTGGATGAAGATGCCCCACAGCTTGCGGATATCGAGTTCACGGTGGATGACCATCGAGACAAACAGCGCGTAAAGCACGGCGAAGGCTGCGCTTTCGGTAATCGTCACCACGCCGCCGGTGACCCCGAACAGGATGACGAACGGCATCATCAGCGCCCAGATCGCATCCTTCGCCGAAATCAGCAGTTGCCGGAGCGGCACCGCCTCATGGATCGGGTACTTGCGCTTGCGGGCGATGAGGTAGGTGACGATCGCCAGCCCGCCGCCGAGCATCAGGCCGGGGATGACGCCGCCAAGGAACAGCGCGGCAACCGATATGCCCTTGCCGACCGACAGGCCATAGATGACCAGCGGAATTGACGGCGGGATGATCGGCCCCATCACCGAGGCCGAGGCGGTGACGGACGCAGCAAAGCCGCCGTCGTAATTGGCCTTCTTCATGCCCGGGATCAGCACCTTGCCGAGCGCCGTCGCGTCCGCCACCGCTGAGCCGGAGACGCCCGAGAACACCATGCAGCTCATCACCGTCGTCAGCCCGAGCCCGCCCGAAAACCGCCCGACGCAGGCATTGGCGAAGGTGATGATGCGGTTGGTGATGCCGCCGACATTCATGATGTTGCCGGCAAGGATGAAGAACGGAATCGCCAGCAGGGAATAGGAATCCGCGCCGATCAGCGCGCGCTGGATGAACACCGTGAAGGGCAGGGTGGGATGATTGGCGATCGTGGCGATGGCGGCAAGCGCCATGGCAAAGGCAATCGGCAGCCCGATGGTCATCAGGCCGAGAAACACGAACATCAGGACTGCGGACATGGCGAAGGATCCCTGTTTAAAGATGCACTTCGCCCGAAGGGACGCGCTTGGTGGGATCGAGCACCTTCTCGATCCAGAAAATGATGATCAGCAGCCCGCAATAGGGCGCGGACGAATAGAAACTGGCCGGTGAAATCTCAAGAGCGCCGAAGGTCTGGTCCCATGTCCCCAGCGTCAGCTGCATGCCGAACACGAAGATCATGATGCCGGAAAACAGCATCAGTGCCTGATTGATCCAGAAGAACACCGTCTGAAGCGCGGGCGGCATCATCTGGATGAACATGTCGATGACGATATGCAGCATCTGGCGGTAGAGCACGGCCGCGCCGGCAAACACACTCCACACGAACAGGATCCGGCAGATCTGCTCGGTCCACGACAGCGGATCATTGATGACGTAGCGATACCAGACGGCGGCGATGGTGATCAGCACGATGGCCGCGATCGATCCGCCGACGATGACACGGCTGATCCATTCCAGCCCGTCGCACAGACCCCGCCATGCGCGCGCAAACCCGGTCACTTCAGCCACATCCGCCTCCCAGCCGTGGAAAAACCGGGCGTCGGAGAAACCCGACGCCCGGAAAGGATGGTTCAGACACTCACGCGATGGTCGCGATCTTGTCGACCCATTTCTTGACCAGCGGGAACTCCGCATCCATGCCCTTGATGGCGGCGCGGAAGGCCTCCTTGTCGACCTCGTTGATGGCAATGCCCTTGGCCTTGGTCAGGCCCAGAATGCGCGCGTCATCCTCGATGACCTTCTTGCGCAGGGCATCTTCCATGTCGCGGCTGGCCTGATTGACCGCCTTCTTGAGATCGTCGGACAGCTTGCCGTAAACGGCTTCGGCCACCACGATCATGTTGTCCTGCATCATGTGCTCGGTGAGGGCGAAGTTCTTGTTCACGTCGAAGATGCCGCCGTTGTAGGTCAGGGCGAGCGGGTTTTCCTGCCCTTCGATCACGCCCGACTTCAGCGCCTGGAACACTTCCGGCCACGGCAGCGGCGTCGGCGAGGCGCCGAAGCGCTGGAACGTCTTCAGCCACATCTGGGTTTCGGGCACGCGGATCTTGAAGCCCTTCAGATCGGCCGGGGTCTTGACGACGCGGTTCGACGACAGCTGGCGCGGCATGCGCGGGATCGAGGCCAGCGGACGCAGCTTGGCGCTGGCCGCAACATCGTTGCCATACTCCATCATGATCGCGGTCATCACCCGGTCCTTGTGGGCGACGTCCTTGAACATGTAGGGGTAGGTCCAGACTTCCGCCGGCTTGTACCAGCCGCCGAGGATCGCCGCGCCGGGCGAGGCCACCTGAACCGCGCCGGACAGCAGGCCCTCGACGTGCTCACGCTCGCCGCCGAGCGAGCCGGCGTGATGGGTCGTCACCTCGATCTGGCCCTTGGTCAGGTCCTTGAGGCGCGCGGCGAAGGTGTCGAGCCCCTGCGCGATGAAGTCGGTCGGCGGCGTCGCGGACGCGCCGATCCACTTCATCTGCTGGGCGCGCAGCACCGCCGGCATGGCGACAAGCCCGGTGACGGCCGCAGCGCCCGCCATCAGTCCGCGGCGGCTGATGCCGCCAGAGAAGAAATCAGTCATGGTGTTCTCCCTAGAGAGTGGTTGGCCAGGTGGCCGGTTGGTGCCGGTCCCGGATCATGCGGCGTCCGGGTTCAGGCGTTGGGCAGGCGGAAGGCAGCTTCCATCTCGCGGCGCACGCGCACCGCGACATCGTTGGCGTCATAGTCGACATCGGCCCAGGTCAGGCGCTGGCCTTCGGCGATATCGTTCTTGAGCTTGACCTGATGGGCGAGGCCGAGCGGCAGATAGCCCTTTTCGAGCGAATCCTTGGCCGGGGTCTGCTTGCCCCAGACGCAGAAGCCGCCCTCGCCATCGAGCATCTCGCCGGCCTTCAGGCCGCGCTTTGCGGTGGCGATCACGTCGGAATTGAAGCAGATGGCCGCGCCGGTCGCTTCCTTGCGCAGCGCGGCGGAGGCCACCGAAATCCCCAGTTCGAGGCCGATCATATGCGTCGGACGGTACAGGGCCGCATACTTGCCGCAGGAGCTGGGCAGCAGGTTGTATTCGCGGATGCACTGGCGCGCATAAGAGCTGTCGCTCTCGAACACGACATAGACGCCCATGACGAGGTTGTGCGGCACATCCGTCCCGTCGCGGTAGAGCGAGGAGGTGACCTCGGTGACGCCCTTGCCCGACAGCACACCGCCGTCGGCCTTGGGCTTGCAGACATCCGCATGTTCAAAGCGCGAGGCCGGCGGGAACGACAGACCCTCGGGCTGCGAATGCAGGCCGGTGGCGTTGCAGACCGCCGTCATCTCGATGCCGGACTTGGTGCCGTCGACGAACGAGTTGAACATCTT
>CALCZO010000034.1 GCA_937903315.1 uncultured Alphaproteobacteria bacterium | reverse complement strand
CCGCCGTCATCTCGATGCCGGACTTGGTGCCGTCGACGAACGAGTTGAACATCTTCGGGTTGATCGAGTTGCGGTTGTCGATCTTGAGGTACTTGTCGAGAATGTCCCACACCGTGTCGGGCGTCGACTGGTGATAGGTCGGGTGATAGCGCGTGCCCTTGCCGGCGGCGACGACATTGAAGCCGTTGGCCCGCGCCCAGTCGACCTGTTCGCAGATCATCGCCGGCTGGTCGCCCCACGCCATCGAATAGACGACGCCGGCCTGTTTGGCCTGCCGCGCGAGCAGGGGGCCAGCCACCGCATCGGCCTCGACATTGACCATGATGATGTGCTTGCCGTTCTGGATCGCCATCTGCGCCAGCCGGATGCCGGTGCGCGGATCGCCCGTCGCCTCGATGATCACCTCGATGGCCGGATGCTTGATCATCGCCTCGGCGTCGGTGGTCAGCAGCGTCTTGCCGGTTTTGAGCGCATCGTCAAACGAGGTCGCGCCATGCTGCGCCTCGGGCCACGAGGCCATCTTGAGCTGCGCCCGCGCCCGGTCGAGGTTCAGATCCGCCACGGCGACGATGTGAACGCCGGCCGTCAGCCGCGCCTGGGTCAGGTACATCGTGCCGAACTTGCCGGCGCCGACAACACCCACCGTGACCGGCCTGCCGGCAGCCTGACGTTCCAGAAGCATGCGATGCAAATTCATTGATCCGAGCCTTTCATGCCGGTGCGAGCGCAATCGGCGACATCCGGGCACTCATCAGCCCGCACGCCGTTCGATGGAAAAAAGGAGGAATGCGGCTGTTGCCTGCCGTCCGGCGGGCGGGACAAGGCGGCCGCTCCCGCGCTGGTCAATAGCGCAGGTTGCGATCCGTATGCGTCAGGCGTCTGGCGGGAGAACCAGCCCAAATCGCATTTCCTTCCCTCATCGTGCGGCGTTTTTATCGTGCCGCATTCCTCATACTGCATACCGTAACAGCATCTTTCGTCTTGGAAAAACGAATAAGTCAGCAGCGATAGATGAGCAGGATTCATCGATGGCCGACTGCACCGTCATTGCGCGGTATAGCCGCCATCAACGGCGTAGCAGGCACCGGTGGTAAACCCTGCCCGGTCGGACAGCAGGAAGGCCACCGTCTCGGCGACCTCGTCGGGCGTTGCGAGCCGCTGCATCGGGTGGCGCGCGCGATAGCCGGCGATCATCTCGGGCGGCCGGTTCATGATGAACGGCGTCTCGGCAAAGCCGGGCGCGACCGCGTTGACGCGGATGCCCAGGGTCGCGTTTTCCAGCGCAGCGGTGCGCGTCATCGCCAGAACCGCGTGCTTGGCGGCCGAATAGGGGCCGCTGAGGGCATGGGAGACCAGGCTCATGATCGAGGCGATGTTGACGATCGCCCCGCCACCCGAGGCGCGCAACGCCGGAATCTGCGCCCGGAGCGCGTAGAACACGCCGTTGATGTCGATCTCGACCACCTTTCGCCAGTCATCGAGCGGATACACCTCCATCGGCACACGCGGACCGGGAATGGCCGCGTTGTTGACCGCCAGATGCAGCCCGCCGCCGCGGCGCACCACCTCGGCAATGGCCCGCTCCATCGCATCGGCGTCGGCGACGTCGAGAGTCAGCGCAAACGCTGCACCGCCCGCGTTTCTGATCCGTGCGGCCACGGCCTCGGCGGCCTCGCCGTTGATGTCCGTCACAGCAACCGTCGCCCCCAGATCGGCGAGCAGCCCGGCGATGGCCTCGCCGAGTCCCGAGCCGGCACCGGACACGAACGCCACCTTGCCGGCAAATTCGCTGTTGCGGTCCATCGCGTCATCCAAGCGGTGAGAAGGCCGTCGGCACCGCGATGATGCTGACCATGTCGATGAGGTTGGGACCGGTGTCCTTCGGCGGCCAGCGCCCGGATTTCACGGCCTCGGCCCGCACCCGCGTCCGCTCGGCCAGATCGGCATAGGGCCAGATGTGGGTGATGCGCGGCGCCCCCGAGAGCGTGTAGAGGAATGTTGCGAGCGGGGTCAGGCGCGTGCGCTCGGGCACGGCCTCTTCCCAATTGCGGCTGATGATGTCGAGCGCGCCCTGCTTGATGCGATAGGTCCGGAATTCATAGACCGAGCCATGTCTGCCCGCCTTCAGCGGGGTCACCCATGGGAACGCGGCATAGGCGTCGAAGGTCATCTCGGCGATATCCGCGCCGGCATCGAACGGGCTGTCGGTGGCATAGATGCGCATCCGCTCGGCCATCATCTCGGCATCGTCCTTGAACGCGCGCAGCACCAGCACCTGATTGAGCACGCCGATGTCGGTCGTCCAGCAGCCGACCAGCCGGCCCTTGGCATCGGGCGCTGCGACGAACCGCTCGACCCCGGCGACAACGCGCGGCACGGAACCGATGCGGGCCTGCAGCGTGGCAAGTTCATAACGCATGACTGAAAACACCCTTGATCACGGCAACCGGAATTGGTTGTCTGACAAGTCTAGCGCCGCCGATGTCGGCTTGTCACCTGCCGGTTTTGCAATCGGCTAAAAGCCGGTAGGCAGGGCGAGCGGGGGCGTTATAGTCCGCAGCTGGAGTTCAGGAGACAGACGGTCATGCATGTCATCATTATCGGGGCCGGGGTTGGCGGGCTGACGACGGCGCTGATGCTGCATCGGCGCGGCATCCGCTGCACGGTGTTCGAGCAGGCGAGCGAGGTGCGCGAGGTCGGCGTGGGGATCAATACCCTGCCGCATGCGATTGCGGAGCTGGCCGAACTCGATCTGCTGAACGCGCTCGACGCGGTGGCGATCCGTACGCGCGACCTCCATTACATGAACCGGTTCGGCCAGACGGTGTGGCAGGAGGCGCGCGGCACCTATGCCGGGCTGAAGATGCCCCAGTTCTCGATCCATCGCGGCCGGCTCCAGAAGGTGCTGCACGATGCGGTGGTCGCGCGGATGGGCGAGGGGGCCGTGCAGACCGGCCGGCGCCTGCTCGGGTTCATCGAGGACGAGGGCGGCATCACCGCCCATTTTGTCGATTCCCGGTTCGGCGAGACCGGAGAGACGATCCGCGGCGACGTGCTGGTTGGTGCCGACGGCATCCATTCAGCCGTGCGGGCGCGGTTCTTCCCGGTTCAGGGTCCGGTGCGCTGGAACGGCATCCTGATGTGGCGCGGTGCGGTCGACTGGCCAATGTATCTCGATGGCGAGAGCATGATCGTCGCCGGCGGGATGCAGGCCAAGCTGGTGCTCTACCCCATCGCCAAGGGCACCAAGCCCGACCGCCGCCTCACCAACTGGGTGGTCAATGTCCGCATCGGCGATCCCGAAAAGCCGCCGCAGAAGGAAACCTGGTCGCGTCAGGGCCGGCTGGAGGATGTGCTGCCGTTTGCGCGGCGATTTGTCGTGCCGGGCGTCGATGTCGAGGCGCTGGTGAAAGCGACGCCGGTGTTCTGGGAATATCCGATGTGCGACCGCGATCCACTGCCGCGCTGGAGCCATGGCCGCGCCACGCTGCTGGGCGATGCGGCTCATCCGATGTATCCGGTCGGCTCGAACGGTGCCAGCCAGGCCATTCTCGATGCCCGGTGCCTCGCCGACTGGCTGGTCAAGGCCGAGCATCCGATGCAGGCGCTTGCCGCCTACGAAGCCGATCGGCTGCCCAAGACGGCCGAGATTGTCCGCATCAACCGGCAGGGCGGGCCCGAGCGGGTCATCGACGCGGTGGAAGCGATTGCCCCCAACGGCTTTGACGATGTCGAACGCGTGCTGTCCTATGCGCGGCGCGAAAGCATCGTCAAGACCTATGCCGGCACGGCGGGGTTCTCGGCCGCGCAGGTCGCCTCGCGCATGGGGCGCTGAGGCGTTGCCGGGATCGGGTCAGCGGATGGCCCACCGCTGAAAGCGACAATGGCCGGGAAAGCCCGGCCATTGCCTTGTCTGTCCAGTCTGCCGGCGCTTACTCCGGCTTGATGTTGTTGTCGGCCACGACCTTCTTGTAGACCGCGAATTCCTCGGCGATCTGCTTGGTGAATTCGGCCGGCGAATTGCCGACGACCAGCGAGCCGGTCTCCTCGATCTTGGCGCGCACTTCCGGCTTGTTGACCGCGATCTTGGCGGCAGCATGGATCTTGTCGATCACGTCCTTGGGCGTGCCCTTGGGCGCCAGGATGCCGTAGTAGGCCATGCGGTTGACCGGCTCCAGCCCCAGTTCCTTGAAGGTCGGGACATCGGGCAGCGCCTTGAGCCGCTCGGGGGCCGCGACCGCGATCGGGATCAGGCGGCCCTGCTTCACGAACGGCATGGCCGAGGGCATGTTGTCGAAAATGATCGGAACCTGCCCGCCGGCAACGTCGTTCAGCGCCGGACCAGCGCCCTTGTAGGGAATATGCGTCATCTTCACCTTGGCCAGCGACTTGAACAGCTCGGTCTGAAGATGGCCGATGCCGCCCGTGCCGGACGAGGCATAGGAGTACTTCTCGGGGTTCTTCATCAGCTCCGCGATGAAGCCCTTGTAGTCCTTGGCCGGGAAGGAGGGGTGGACGGCAATCAGGTTCGGCGTCGCGGCAAGGTTGGTCACGGCGACAAAATCGGCGGTCGGATCATAGCCGACGTTCG
The DNA here is from genome assembly GCA_937903315.1 of uncultured Alphaproteobacteria bacterium. Classification (GTDB taxonomy): domain Bacteria; phylum Pseudomonadota; class Alphaproteobacteria; order Rhizobiales; family Beijerinckiaceae; genus JAIUNP01. The sequence continues at coordinate 2,182 of CALCZO010000034.1, read as the reverse complement.
GCCGGATCGCCGGTACGGCGGCGGTGGTCGAGACGGTCGCCGCGCTCAGCGTGTAACCGTCGGGCGCCGAACGGATGACGTCGAGCGCGCCGATGGCGCCGCCGGCGCCGGCCTTGTTCTCGATGATCATCGGCTGGCCGAGCGCCTCGGTGATGTTGGCGGCGACAATGCGCAGCACGATGTCGGTCGTGCCGCCCGGGGCGAACGGTACGACGACCTTGACCGGCTTGTTGGGATAGCCCTGTGCCAGCGCGGGCAGGGATACCGCGACGGCGGCGGCGGCAAGCAGGGTTCTACGGGTCAACGACATTCTTTTCCTCCACGAAAAATCGTTCTGGTGTGACCATACCCGGCAACCGCCGCTTGGCAATCCCTTCGCCACCAATGCGGTTACTTCGGCACCGGATAGCCGTTGGCGACCAGATGTGCGCGCAGCGCTTCGGCAAAACCGATCGCCTTGAGCTTGTCGGGCGGGCACTTGTCGAGCGGCAGGTTGACGAGGCATTTTTCCGGCTTGACCGGGGGATCGCGGTCCTGACGCCTCAGCATCTCGGCCCACGCCGGCTCGACCTCGCCGACCAGCGCTTTGGCCGCCACCCAGCCGGCGAGATAGCCGTTCGGCTCCTGCATCCCGTAGCGTTGCGCGGCATGCTCGATGCCGGCGATTTCCTGCCGCAGATAGGGCTGGTAGCGCGGCTCCCGCGTGACATCGGCCAGCGCCCGTCCGTTGAGACGGACAATCCGCGTCGGCGCGACCGAGCCGGCATAGGACGAGAAGGTGTAGAGAAAGCTGTTGTCGCGATGGGTCAGTTCCAGCGTCCCGTCGCCGTCCGCGTCCTCAATGGCATAGCCGCCGCCGTCGAGCGAGCGGCCCGTCGCCGTCCGCCAGGTCCCGCCGGCATCGGCCGAGACGAAGGCGGTCAGCGTGCAGCAATGCGCTCCGCCGCTGTAGCCGGTGACCACGACCGTCGGTTGCGGCGAGGCGGCATCGAGCCGATGGAGTTCGACCGAGGCGCGCGGCGCTTCCGAGGCCGCCTCCTCAAGCAGAACGGTGAAGACCGTGCGCCCGCCGATCATGCCGACGGCTTTGGGCACATGCTCGCCGTCCTTGGTCTTCGCCGTTGTCAGGGTGACGGTCAGGCCATCGTGCTCCAGCCGCTTCGTGCCCGGCTCACCCTCGAGCGCGATGGAGGCCAGCGGCGCGGCCCGCGTCTGCTGCCAGACGATGGCAATGTAGTTGTCGCCCTTCGAGAACACGATGTCCTTCGGGTACTGCTCGTTGCCGATCAGGGCCTTCTTCACCGCCGCCTCGCTGGCGACCGCGCGCGGCCCGGTGACGATTCCGTACCAGCCGTTGACCGAGCGGACGACCTTCGCGCCCTCATAGGTTCTGGCCACGCCGATCGCCTCGTCAATATTCTGCCGGCTGGCGACGACCACCCAGCGCTGGGTGCCGGTCAGTTGCAGCCCCTGCGCGGCGGCGGGCACACAGGCAGCGAGCAGGGCGAGAAGGGCAGGAACGAACGGGCGCATGGAGCATTCCCCAAAGTGGTGCGACGCCTCGATTGTCCACGTTTCCCGCAACGCGGCAATGGTCTGGCGCAAATCCGTAGGCAACGAAAAAGGCCGCCCGAAGGCGGCCTTTCCGTAAGCAGCAGGGCCGCGGGCGGCTTACTGCGAATAGTACATCACGTATTCGACCGGATGCGGGGTGTGCTCGAAGCGGATGACCTCGTGCATCTTCAGCTCGATGAAGCTGTCGATGAAGTCGTCCGTGAACACGCCGCCGGCCTTGAGGAAGGCGCGGTCCTTGTCGAGCGACTGGAGCGCCTCGCGGAGCGAGCCGCACACCGTCGGGATCTTCTTCAGCTCGCGCGGCGGCAGGTCATAGAGATCCTTGTCCATGGCTTCGCCCGGATGGATCTTGTTGAGGATGCCGTCCATGCCCGCCATCACCAGCGCCGAGAAGGCGAGGTAGGGATTGGCCATCGGATCGGGGAAGCGGACTTCGACGCGCTTGGCCTTGGGCGAATTCGTCCACGGAATGCGGCAGGAGGCCGAGCGGTTGCGGGCCGAATAGGCCAGCAGCACCGGAGCTTCGAAGCCCGGAACGAGGCGCTTGTAGCTGTTCGTCGACGGGTTGGTGAAGGCGTTGACCGCCTTGGCGTGCTTGATCACGCCG
>CALCZO010000033.1 GCA_937903315.1 uncultured Alphaproteobacteria bacterium | reverse complement strand
ACATCGCCGCCGTCGTCTCGCGCTGGACCGGCGTGCCGGTCGACAAGATGCTGGAAGGCGAGAAGGACAAGCTGCTGCGGATGGAGGACACCATCGCCCGCCGCGTTGTCGGTCAGGAGGAGGCAATCGCCGCCGTCTCGACTGCCGTGCGCCGCGCCCGCGCCGGCCTGCAGGACCCGCACCGGCCGATCGGCTCGTTCATGTTCCTTGGCCCCACCGGCGTCGGCAAGACCGAACTGACCAAGGCGCTGGCCGCCTTCCTGTTCGACGATGACACCGCGATGGTGCGGCTCGACATGTCGGAATACATGGAAAAGCACTCGGTCGCCCGGCTGATCGGCGCACCTCCCGGCTATGTCGGCTATGAGGAAGGCGGCGCGCTGACCGAGGCCGTGCGCCGCAGGCCCTATCAGGTCGTCCTGTTCGACGAAATCGAGAAGGCCCACCCGGACGTGTTCAACGTGCTGTTGCAGGTGCTCGATGACGGCCGCTTGACCGATGGTCAGGGCCGCACCGTCGACTTCCGCAACACGCTGATCATCATGACCTCGAATCTGGGATCGGACTTCCTTGTCAGCCAGCCGGAAGGCGAGGACACCGACCGGGTGCGCGAGGCCGTGATGGGCGTGGTGCGCGGCCATTTCCGGCCCGAATTCCTTAACCGGGTCGACGAGATCATCCTGTTCCACCGGCTCAAGCGGGCGGATATGGGCGCGATCGTCGATATCCAGATGCGGCGTCTCGCCAAACTGCTTGAGGATCGCAAGATCACCGTGGCGCTGGAACCGGCGGCGCGCGAATGGCTCGCCCATGCCGGCTACGATCCGGCCTACGGCGCCCGGCCGCTCAAGCGGGTGATCCAGAAGAACGTGCAGGACCCGCTCGCCGAACTGATCCTTGCCGGAACGATCGGCGATGGCGCATCGGTGCCCGTTGCGGTCGAAGCCGGCGGCTTGACGGTGATGGGCCTGCCGGCGATCCCGGCGCGGCGGCCGAAGGATGCTCCGCTCAACTGACGCGCCTGCCGATTGCTGAAAGCCCGGCCTTGTGCCGGGCTTTTTGCGTCGGCGCTGCGGCTTAGCGCGAGAACGGCCTGCTCTTGATCAGGCATAGCAGCATCATGCCGACAATCGCGGTCCCGACGCCGATGCCGACATTCATGATCGCGGTGTTGTACTTCAACGGCCCGATGTAGCGTCCGTAGCCATACAGCCCGGACCACAGCAGGATGAAAATCAGCACGGTGTTGCCGAAGAATCCGAAGCTGAGATCGGGCACCAGCATGTCGATGAACCAGGCCAGCGAGAGGCAGAACAGCATGACAGCAAACGCCAGAACGACCAGCCCCGTGCCCGACATCTGGTCCAGCGCGACCGTTTTCATGAACTGGCTCATCCCATCCCCCACTATCCTGCGATCGTGCGCGCCATCCAGTCTAACGGCCGGACCTTGACGATTTGTTGTCGCGCCGCGCGCTTGGCAGCGTCGGGCCCCTCTGGTAAAGCCCGCTTCTGCAATGACATCAAGGTGAACCAACGTGCTGGAACGTCTCGCGCCGGCCGTATTCGTGCTGATCTGGTCAACCGGTTGGATCGTGGCCAAGGTGGTTGCTGTCGCCGGTGGCGATCCCCTCACCTTCCTGGTCCTTCGCTATGTGGTGGCGGGCGTGCTGATTGCGGCCTTTGCGCTGGCGGTGCGGGCACAATGGCCGGTGCGCGGGCAGGACTGGGGCCATGCCGCCGTCACCGGCATCCTGCTGCATGCTATCTATCTCGGCGGCGTCTGGTGGCCGATCTCTGTCGGGTTGCCGGCCGGTCTGTCGGCCGTCATCGTCGCGCTGCAACCGCTGCTGACCGCCGTGCTCGCCGCACCGCTGATCGGCGAGCGGCTCAGCCCGCGCAATGCGCTCGGCGTCGTCATCGGCTTTGGCGGCGTCCTGCTGGTGCTGGCACCGCGCCTGATCGGCATTTCCGGCGAGGCGCTTGACGGGTTGCTGATCCCGATCGCGGTCAACGTCGCCTCCACCATCGCGGTCACACTCGGCACGTTTTACCAGAAGCGCTTTGTCGCGGCGGGCGACCTGCGCACGATCACGGTGGTGCAGTATTTCGGCGCGCTGGTCGTCACGCTCCCGATCGCCTGGCTGATCGAGCCGATGCACATCCCGGCGACGGTCGGGATCGCCTACGCTGCGCTGTGGTCGATCCTCGTGCTGTCAATCGGGGCGATCTTCCTGATGTTGATGCTGATCCGGCGCGGCGCGGTTTCTCGCGTCGCCTCGCTGATCTATCTCGTGCCGCCGACCGCCGCGATACAGGCATGGCTGCTGTTCGGCGAGACAATGACCCTCGTGCAGATTGCAGGGCTGGTCATCACCGCCGCCGGGGTCTATCTTGCGACCCGCAAATGACCGAACCCTCGCTCCGCCTGCCTGATGATCCCGATCCGGACTTCGCGCCCCGTGCTGCGGCGCGCGGCATGGAGCCTGCGCTGACATTTCCGTCACTGGTGAAACTGGCGCTCGCCGTGGCCGTGGTGGTCGCGGTATCGGTTCTCGGCCAGCTTGGCACGATGCGCGGGCTGGCCGGATGGTATCCGGCGCTCGTCAAGCCGGGGTTCACACCGCCCAACTGGGTGTTCCCGGTCGCGTGGAGCGCGCTGTTCGCGCTGATGGCCTGGGCGTTCTGGCGCGTCCTGCGGCTGCCGGCGGCGACGCCCGGCCGATCGACCGCCATCGCGCTGTTTGCCAGCCAGCTTGTGCTCAATGTCGCGTGGTCGTGGGCGTTCTTCGGCTTTCGCACACCGATCGCTGGGCTGGCGGTGATCCTCGCGCTCGAGATCGCCATCATCGCGACGATCCGGGCCTTCTTGCGGCTCGACCGGCCGGCGGCCATGATGCTGTGGCCCTATGCCGGCTGGGTCGCCTACGCTTCGGTGCTCAACGCCGCGATTGTCTGGCTTAACCGCTGATCACTTCTCGACGACGCCGACAAACGGCAACTCGCGGTAGGAATGGGCGACATCCATCCCGTAACCGACGAGGAACAGGTCCGGCGATGTGAAGCCGACAAAATCGGCATCGAACTGCACTGCCCGGTGCCCCGGCTTTTCCACCAGCACCGCCGTCAGCACGCGTTTGGCACCGCGTGCCACCAGAAGATCCTTGGCAAAGGCCAGCGTGCGTCCCGATTCGAGGATGTCATCGATGATCAGGACATCGCGCCCGCGCACATCGCCTTCGATGTCCTTGGTGATCGTCACCCGGCCACTCGACACCGTGCCCTCGCGATAGCTCGACAGCTGCATGAACTCGACCTGCGGCGCCATCCCCTCGCGATGCATCGCGCGCAACAGATCAGCTGCGAAAATGAAGCTGCCGCGCAGTACCGAAATCACCAGAAGCCGGTCGGGTTTGGTCGCAGCGATGTCTTTTGCCAATTCGACATTGCGGCGGGCAATGGTGTCTTCGTCGTACAGAACGCGGATGCGGCGGGTCTCGGTCATGGTCGTGCATTCTCCTTGCCCCTGTTACAGCACGTCCGACAGGGGCGGCAAAGCGGGTTCTGACAGCCGATTACTGCGACAGGGCGACGAGGTCGGCCTTGCCGGCGAAGCGGACGAGGACTTCCCGTCCCTCGGGCGGCGGCGAGGCCAGCCGGCGGCGGAAGGTCTGCCGCTCGCCCGGCTGCAACTGCTTGGCGTCCGATTGCGCGGTCCAGGCATAGAGCGGCACACCCTTGGCATCGAGCACCGAAAAGCGCAGTCGCGGCACAGACCGTGCCGTCGCCGAAACATTGGCGATTTCACCCTGCACGACCAGAAGCTCGACACCGTCCTCGGTGATCAGGCCACTCTTGATGCCGCTCAGTTCCAGTCCGGTCAGGTTGACCGGCAAACCGAGCGCAGCGTAGATGCGGCCGGCTTCGGGCACATGACGGACGATGCTGGCCCGCAATCCGACGGCGGCGACAATCAGCAAGCCCAGCGCCAGCGCGGCCAGCATCGGCCCGCGCGAGACACGCGGCGACGGCACGGAGCCAATGCGCTGGTGCCACGGGCGCTGCCGGGCATCGCGCGGGCGGACATCGCGGGACCGGGATGCCGGGGCGGGAGGCGTCGAAGAGGCGGGAGGCTCGACGACCATCTCTGCCGGCGGTTCGGGCGCATCAGTAGCCACGGCAGCGCCGAGGCCCGTTTCCTCAGCCTCGGCGACCGTTTCGAGCACGGGAGCACGGGCCAGCCACAAGGTCTTGCAGGCAGCACAGCGGACCTTGCGGCCTGCTCCCAGCGCCTGATCGGGCACCTGATAGGTCGCCGCGCATTCCGGACAGATGATCTCGGCCATGTCTCGTTCCGGAGGTCCTGTTGTCAGTCATGGGCATGGCGCGCCCCTGCGGAGCGAACCGTCTTCTGTGTTATTGCTGGACCCTCATCGTTAACGGCGGGTAAAAACGATGCGATTCGCCGGGAGCAACAGGTGGTCCGATTCGAGAATGTCGGCCTGAGATACGGGATGGGTCCCGAGATATTGAAGGATCTGACCTTCGACATCCCGCCCCACACCCTGCAGTTCCTGACCGGCCCTTCCGGCGCGGGCAAGACGACGCTGCTCAGGCTGATCCTGCAAACGCTCAGGCCAACGCGCGGTCTTGTGACGCTGTTCGGCCACGACACGTCGCGCCTCGACAAGGATGCGATCACGCGGTTGCGGCGGCGGATCGGCGTGGTGTTCCAGGATTTCCGCCTGCTCGATCATCTGACGACCTATGAGAATGTCGCCCTGCCGCTCAGGGTGCAGGGCCGTGACGAGGCCAGCTACCGGCCCGAGGTGATCGAACTGATCAAATGGGTCGGTCTGGGCGACCGGCTGCATGTCTCGCCGGCCATCCTGTCGGGCGGCGAGAAACAGCGGGCGGCGATCGCGCGGGCGACAATCTCGCGCCCGGACCTGCTGCTGGCCGATGAGCCGACCGGCAACGTCGATCCCACGCTTGCCCGCCGGCTGCTGCGGCTGTTCATCGAGATGAACCGCTCGGGCACCTCGGTGGTGCTGGCGACGCACGATCTGGCGCTGATGGACCAGGTCGATGCGCGGCGCATGGTGCTGGCGGAGGGGCAGTTGCATGTCTTCGACTGATCCCTCCCGCCCGGCCCCGCGCGTGACCGCTTCGCGCCGGCGCAGCGCGGCGCTGCTGCCGGCCTCCTCGCTTGCCGGACGGTCACTGGTCATCGTCATCGTCATCATGGCCTTTCTCGCCTCGATGACCGCCGGTTCGGTCCAGTTGATTGCCGCAGCCTCGTCGGAATGGACCGCATCGGTGGCGCGTGAGGTGACGATCCAGATCCGCCCGCGCGCCGGGCGCGATATCGATGCCGATGTCCGCCGCGCCGGTGAAATGGCCCAGCGCACGCCGGGCATCGCCAATGTGCGCATCTATTCGCGGGCCGAGGCGGAAAGGCTGCTCGAGCCTTGGCTCGGCGGTGGGCTGGCGCTGGCCGACCTGCCGGTGCCGCGCCTGATCGTGCTGAAGCTGGCCGATGGCGCGACGCCCGATCTGCCGCGCCTGCGATCCGAGCTTGGCGCGCTGCCCTCCGCCAGTCTCGACGATCACCGGCTGTGGCTGCAACGCCTTGCGACCATGGCCAATACGCTGGTGGTCATCGGCATTGCCGTGCTGGCGCTGGTCCTGACCGCCATGGCGCTGGCGATCGTGTTTGCCACGCGCGGGGCGATGGCCGGCAACCGGGAGATCATCGACGTGCTCCATCTCGTCGGTGCCGAGGACCGGTTCATCGCGCGCGAATTTCGCCATCATTTCCTGCAATTGGGATTGCGCGGCGGCGTGATCGGCGGTGCGCTGGCGGTGGTGGCGTTTCTTGTCGCCTCGGCGTTTTCGAGCCGCTGGGTGACCAGCGCGGGTGGCGATCAGGTCGAAGCCCTGTTCGGCCGGTTCTCGCTGGGCTGGGCCGGGTATCTGTCGATCCTGATGATTGTCGGACTTGTCGCATTCATCACGGCGGTGGTTTCGCGTAAAACAGTGTTCCGCAATCTGCGTGGATTGGAATGAGCTGGCTGGCAGACACACGCAACGCGCAAAGGAGCGGATCTCGACCCATGACGGGTGAGAACGGTAACCCTGACCTCCTGCCTCCGGATCTGGCGCCCGACGCACCGGACAGGGATGCCCTGCGCCAATGGCCCGCCCGCGCCCTGCAGGGATTGACCGCGCTTGCCGTTGCCGCTGTCATCGCGTTCGGCATCGGCTTTGTCGTGTTCGTCAATGGTCTGGGCCGGCTGGAAAGCGAGTTCGGTCGCCGGGTGGACGGGATCGCGGCGCTGACCGGCGGGGCTGACAGGATCGGCGATGCCATGTCGGTACTGCGCGAAGGGCGGGCGCGACGATTGCTGATCACCGGGGTCAATGTCGCCGTCTCGGACCAGACGCTGATCCGTACCATCGGCAACGCCGATCTGTTCGCCTGCTGCATCGATATCGGACGCGATGCGCTCAACACGGTTGGCAATGCGCGCGAAACGGCCGACTGGGCGGCGCGGCATGGCTATCGCTCGGTCATGGTGGTCACGTCGCGCTACCACATGCCGCGTGCGCTGGTTGAACTGCGCCGGCACCTCAAGGATGTCGAGTTCATCCCCCATCCGGTGATGTCCGACAGCCTACGCATCGAGGCATGGTGGCAGGATGCCGGCCTGTTCCGGCTGCTGTTCATCGAATTTGCCAAATACCTGGCCGCCGAACTGCGCAGCCGGCTGGTGCCGGACAATCCCGGCCGACCCTGATCGCGGCTTGACGGCGACGCCGGAAAGGAGTTTGCCAGTCCCGGTCCCTCTGGCCTGACAGAAGAAACTGATGCTGGTCCTGCGCAACGTCCTGTTTGCCGTCCTGTTCTATGCCAACGCTGCGGCGTGGTTCCTCGTCGCCTGCGTCGGCTTCCTGATGCCGCGCGAGAAGTTCTGGATGTTCAGCCACGGCTGGGCGGCCAGCTCGATGTGGCTGTTCCGCACGATCATCGGCGCACCGGTCGAGATGCGCGGGCTGGAGCGCGTGCCCGCAGGCGGCGTCATCATCGCCGCCAAGCATCAGTCGACCTTCGAGACGATCCAGCTGCTGACCCAGTTCGATCGGCCGACCTACATCTACAAGCGCGAACTCAATGCCATTCCGCTGTTCGGCTGGCATCTCAAGCGGCTCGGGCAGATTCCGGTCGATCGCGGCGGCGGTGCCGAAGCGATGTCTCAGCTTGCGGCCCGCGTCCGCGCCGCGCTGGCCGAGGGGCGGCAGATCATCATCTTTCCTGAAGGCACGCGCCGGGCCATCGGCGCCGAGCCGGACTACAAGCTGGGCGTCGCCCAGCTCTACCGCCTGCTTGGCGTGCCGTGCGTGCCGGTGGCGCTCAACACCGGGCTGGCCTGGCCGCGCCGGCGGTTCCTCAAGCAGCCCTATCGCGTGGTGATGGATTTTCTCGAACCGATCCCGGCCGGACTGCCGGCCAAGACCGCGTTCCGTCAGATGCAGGACATGATCGAGACCGGATCTGACCGGCTGATCGACGAGGCACTGGCGGAGAAGGGTCAGACGCGGGCCGATATCCAGTCGAGCAGGGAATCGTGAATGCCCAGTTCCTTCAGTGCGAGTGCGGTGTTGCGGACATAATCGGGATTGGCGCCCGACTGGCCAACCCCCTGGCGCACGAGTTGCAACACTTCCTCGCGCTCCAGCCGCGCGGCATACTGGCTGTGCGCCCGGTCAACCACGTAGCACAGCGCCAGCACCTGCCGGCCGTCATCGAGCCGGACAGGGCGGACGCATTCCCTGTAGACCATGTTGATCTGCTCGCGCGCCCTCAGATAGGCGACTGTCTCCTCCTGCCGGTGCGCGTCGACGCGGAAGGCAACGCCGCGGCAGGCGCCGCCATGGTCGAGTCCGAGCACCAGACCGGGCTGTTCGCGCGTGCCGCGATGGACATGCGAATAGACGCAGAGCTTGCGATGCGCGCCCTTGAGCAGCGCCGGACAGCGCTCGACATAGTCAAACCCCGGCCGCCAGATCAGCGAGCCGTAGGCGAAGACCCAAAGATCGCCGTGATGGTGTTGCATGACTGTTTTTCTGGCTTGAATTCCTGACTGAAATCAAGCCCCAGTTGACCCCTCAGGGAAACGACGAGAGACCCGATGACCGATGCGCCGCTGAATGTGCCACCACGCTCCCGCAAGGGGCTCTATATCCCGGTCATCCTGTTCATGCTGGCCTGCCTCGCATGGACCGGGTTCTGGTTCTATGCGCGGTCGCGGGCCATCGACGTCATGGATGGCTGGATGGCGCGCGAGGTGCGGCTCGGGCGGACATGGACCTGCCCGGAACGCTCGGTTGCCGGATTTCCGTTCCGCTTCGCCGTCGAATGCCGCAACCCGACCTATACCTCGGCTGAACCGGGACGGGCCGGAACCGGCACGCTCGCCGGGCTGACCGTGACGGCGCGGGTGGTCGATCCCCGGCAGGTGATTGCCGCATTCTCCGGCCCGCTCAACTGGAAGGGCGCGGCGGGCGATGCCGTCACCCTCGCCTTCGAGAGCGCGCGCGGGTCCTACCGCGGCTCGGCCGGAGTGCTTGAGGATTTTGCCGTCGAACTGGTCAAGCCGTCGCTCAGCTACGAGGCTCCGGGTCTGGCGACCCAGACCATCGCCAGCGCAAAGACGGAGTTCCATCTGCGCCGTGCACCGGGCACCGAACCTGCCACCGATGTGGCGCTGACCGCGACCGGGATCATCTCGGACCTCCTGAACCTCGCCCTCAAGGATCAGGCCCCGGCGGCGCTGACCCTGAAGACCCGCCTGACCAAGCTGCTGCCCAGCCCGCCGCGCGACTGGCGCCAGACGGCGGAACTGTGGCGCGTGTCCGAAGGCGAGGCGCAGGTGGCAGCGCTGACCTTCGCCAAGGGCGCGATGCAACTCGACATGACCGGGCAGTTCCGTCTCGACGAGATGCGCCGGCCCGAGGGCACGATCGAAGGCACCGCGCAGGGGGTTGAGACGCTGATGCAGGCGTTCGGCCTCAGCCTCGGCGGCAACACCGGCGCGGCCGGGGGCCTGATCGGCGCAATCCTCTCGGGCGGCAAGGCCAAACCTCAGGCCAAGCCGAAGGCGGTGCCGTTCACGCTCAGGTTCGATCAGGGACGGATGTATATCGGCCCGTTCCCCGGCCCGCGCCTGCTGCCGCTCTACTGACTGATCGGCGGATCGCCGGGGCGGCCGGGCGTGGCGGCGATGCCGTCGGCGCGGCCGAAGTTCGGTGCCGCCGTGTCCTGTCCCGAAGCGATGATCGAGCGGCGGATGGCGCGCGTGCGCGTGAACAGGTCGTGCAGCCCGTCCCCGTCGCCCCAGCGGATCATCCGCGCCAATGCGGCAAGGTCTTCGGAGAAGCGCGCGACCATCTCGAGCACCGCCTCCTTGTTGTTGAGGAAGACGTCGCGCCACATCGTCGGATCGGAAGCGGCAAGGCGTGTCGAATCGCGGAAGCCGCCGGCGGAGAACTTGATCACCTCCTGCTCGACGACCGATTCAAGATCGTAGGCGGTGCCGACCAGATTGTAGGCGATCAGATGCGGCACATGGCTGGTGATCGCCAGCACGAGATCATGGTGCTGCGCGCTCATGATCTCGACATTCGAGCCCAGAGCCTCCCAGAACCGCTGCACCGTCGCAATCGCATCGGGGTCCTGATCGGGCGGCGGTGTCAGGACCAGCCAGCGGTTCTCGAACAGGGTCGCGAAACCGGCATCGGGGCCGGAATATTCGGTGCCCGCCACCGGATGGGCCGGGATGAAATGCACGCCGGCCGGCAGATGCGGCGCGACATCGCGCACCACCGCACCCTTGACCGAGCCGACATCCGAGACGATCGCGCCGGGCTTGAGGTGCGGGCCGATCAGCGCCGCGACCTGAGCGTTGGCGCCGACCGGAACGCAGAGGATGACGCAATCGGCTCCGCTGACGCCGGTCACGAGATCCCTCGTCGTCACATCGGCGATGCCGAGCGCCTCGACACGGGCGATGACATCGGCGCTGGCGTCGATTGCGACAATCGTGCGCGCCAGACCATGCCGCCGCGCGGCGCGGGCGATGGAGGAGCCGATCAGTCCAAGGCCGATCAGCGCGAGGCGGTCGAACATCGGGGTCATGGTGTCATCGTTCTCCCGGCATCACGCCGCCAGAAAATCCTTCAGCGCGGCGACGACCAGCCGGTTGGCCTCCTCCGAGCCGATGGTCAGCCGGAGCGCGTTCGGAAGGCCGTAGGCGCCGACTGCCCGCAGCACCAGCCCGCGCCCGCTGAGATAGGCGTCGGCGGCCTTCGCGCTCTTGCCCGGCGTATCGGGAAAATGGATCAGCAGGAAATTTCCGACAGATGGCGTGACCTTGAGGCCGAGCTGGCCGAGTTCCGCGGTCAGCCAGCCGTTCCATGTCTCGTTATGGACAACCGCCGCCTCCATATGCGCCGCATCGTCAATCGCCGCCGCGCCGGCCGCGATGGCCGGAGCGGACAGGTTGAACGGGCCGCGGATACGGTTGAGCGCATCCGCAATCGCCAGCGGCATGTAGCCCCAGCCGATGCGCAGGCCGGCAAGGCCGTGAATCTTCGAAAACGTGCGCGCCATGATGACGTTGTCGCTGTCCGAGACCAGTTCGATGCCAGACGAATAATCGTTGCGCTTGACGTATTCAGCATAGGCCGCATCGAGCACCAGCACGATGTCGCGGCGCAGTCCCTCATGCAGGCGCTTGACCTCGGAGAACGGAATGTAGGTGCCGGTCGGGTTGTTCGGATTGGCGAGGAACACCACCTTGGTCCGCGCGGTCACCGCGGCGAGGATCGCGTCGACATCGGCGGTGAATTCCCGCTCCTTCACCACGACCGGCGTGCCGCCAGCGCCCGTGATCGCGATGCGATAGACCAGAAAGCCGTGTTCGGTGAAAATCCCCTCGTCACCGGGGCCGATGAAGGCGTGCGTGATCAGATTGAGGATCTCGTCCGATCCCGCGCCGCAGATGATCCGCGCCGGATCGAGCCCGTAGCGGCGGGCGATCGCCTCGCGCAGTACGGTCGAACTGCCGTCGGGATAGAGTTCGAGCTTGTCGGCCACCGCGCGATAGGCCGCAATCGCCTTCGGGCTGGCGCCAAGCGGGGTTTCGTTCGACGACAGCTTGTAGAGCTTGATTCCGGCCGGTGCGGCGCTCTTGCCCGGCACATAGGCCTCGATGTCCATGACGCCGGCGCGCGGCACGGGACGGGCGGGAACGGATGACGACATGGCGGGCCTCGGACACTGGACGGCGAAGAACAATGCGCCTGTCTTAAGCGCGTTTTGCCGCTTCTGTCACGAGGCTTGACGCCCTACAGCGCAAAAGCCGCCGCGTGGCTGCCGACCTCCTCGTAACGGCAGATGCAGCCGGCCTGCTTCAGCGCCGCCCGCACCGCCTCGACCGGTACCGCACCGGGGTGCGTGACCAGCAGCGAAAGCCCGCTCTCGATCCCCGCCGTCGCCTCGATCCGCGCGCCGAGCGCCTCCAGCGCCGCCGGAACGCCGGGTTTCCAGCGCTCGATCCACAGGCTGGCAACGATTTCCTCGCGCACCGCCGCTTCCTTCAGCGGCTTGGCGATGACAAAGGCCGGAATGCCGGAGGGATGATTGGCGCGCTCGACGAACGGCAGGCGGACGATGATCTTGGGCCGCGCTTCGCCATGTAGCAATCGCCACCAGGCGCCGGTCTCGATCGCCTGGATGCGCGAGAACATGCCGAGATCGGAGGCACGTTCGGCCACTGCCTCGATCACCGACACCGCATCGGGATGGGCGACAAACGGCACGGTGAATCCGAAATGGAATCGCACCGAATCGCGCATCGGGCCGTCGCCGCCGGAGATGTCGCCATGCACGGTGTAGGGCACCTGCGTGTAGGTCGAGGTGGCGATGATGACGCGCCAGATGTTTTCCGTGCCGTCGAACGGGTAGCTGCCGCGATGACGGGCGGCGAGCATCCGCATGATCTCGGCCTCGCGGCCGGGACGGAACGCGGACCCCGCTGTGCCCGCCTTGCGCTTGACCTGTTCGACCCTGTCGGTGATCTCGCTGCGTTCGATCAGCAGCGCCTGCATCGCCGCATCGATTCGGTCCAGTTCGATCCGGAGATCGGCGAGGCCGATTTCCTTCTGCGCAACCTTGGGCGTGGCGGCAATCGGGGCATCGGCCATGACGGGTTCCGGGCAAGACGGGTGAACGACCCGCCCGTTAAACATCGGCGGATCACCAAGGTAAAGCGTGGCGTCGGCCTGATGCAGGGTCTGTCTGCCGAACTGGCAGGCCGGCTGGGATAATCGCCCCAAACTGCCCCGAATCCGGGGCTGGAATTTTCATCAGTTGTTCGCTACAAAGAACATTCCGATTGAATTCCAGAATTCGTTCGTTTTGCGAGTGCAGTCATGCCAACCAAGAGCGCCAGAGCCCTCAGCGAAGCCGAGACCCCGCACAGCGCCGTGGTCCGCTTTGGCATGGACCAGCCGCTGCTGCTCGATGCCGGGCAGTTTTTCGCCCCGCTTCAGGTCGCCTACCAGACCTATGGCACGCTGAACGCGGCCAGGACCAACGCGATCCTGATCTGCCATGCGCTGACCGGCGACCAGCATGTCGCCAACATCCATCCCGTCACCGGCAAGGCCGGCTGGTGGGAGATCATGATCGGGCCGGGCAAGCTGATCGATACCGACCGCTATTTCGTCATCTGCGCCAATGTGCTCGGCGCCTGCATGGGAACGTCCGGCCCCTCCTCGCTCAACCCGGAGACCGGCAAGCCCTATGGCCTCGATTTTCCGGTCGTGACCATCGGCGACATGGTGAAGGCGCAGGCGATGCTGGTCGAGCATCTCGGCATCAGCCAGCTTCTGTCGGTCGTCGGCGGGTCGATGGGCGGCATGCAGGTGCTCGACTGGGCCGCGCGCTATCCCGACCGGGTGTTCTCGGCGATGCCGATCGCCACCGGCGCCAAGCATTCGGCGCAGAACATCGCCTTCGACGAGGTGGGCCGGCAGGCGGTGATGGCTGATCCCGACTGGCGCGGCGGGCGCTATCTCGAAGAGGGCACGCGGCCGATCAAGGGCCTGTCGGTGGCTCGCATGGCCGCGCATATCACCTACCTGTCCGAGCAGGCGCTGCAACGCAAGTTCGGCCGCGAGCTCCAGAACCGCGAGGCCCGGACCTTCTCGTTCGATGCCGATTTTCAGGTCGAGAGCTACCTGCGCCATCAGGGATCGACCTTTGTCGAGCGGTTCGACGCCAATTCGTACCTGTATCTGACCCGGGCGATGAACTACTTCGATCTCGCTGCCGATCATGGCGGGCGGCTGGCCCATGCGTTCACGGGGTCGAAAACGCGGTTCTGCGTCATCTCGTTCACCTCCGACTGGCTGTTCCCGACCTCGGACAGCCGGGCCATCGTCCATGCGCTCAATGCCGCCGGCGCGCCGGTGTCGTTTGTCGAAATCGAGAGCGACAAGGGGCATGACGCCTTCCTGCTGGACGAACCGGCACTGTTTTCCACCATGGGCGGGTTTCTCGAAGCCGCCGCCAAGGCACGGGGGGTGTGATGACGGACGCCGAATTGCGCGATCATTCCGCTGCGACGCAGGCCCGCGTCGACTATCTCGTCGTCGCAGACATGGTGACGCCGGGCGCGCGGGTACTCGATGTCGGCTGCGGCGACGGCGCGCTGCTGACGCTGCTGACCGAGCGCAAGGGGGTCGATGGCCGCGGCATCGAACTCAGCCGCGAGGGCGTGGCGCAATGCGTGGCGCGCGGCCACGCGGTCATTCAGGGCGATGCCGATACCGACCTGATCGATTATCCGACCGATTGCTTCGACTATGTCGTCCTGTCGCAGACGCTTCAGGCGACGCGCAACCCGCGCAAGGTGCTGGAACAGATGCTGCGCATCGGCCGCCATGCGGTCGTCTCGTTCCCCAATTTCGGCCATTGGCGGGTGCGCTCCAGCCTGTTCTTCAACGGGCGCATGCCGGTCACCGCCAACCTGCGCTACAACTGGTACGACACGCCGAACATCCACTTCTGCACCATCGCCGATTTTGTCGCGCTGGTGGACGAGATCCCCGCCCGGATCGACAAGGCCGTCGCGCTCAATGCCTCGGGGGCGGAACTGGGGTTCAACGCGCCGTGGTGGTTCTGGAATATCATGGGTGAACAGGCGGTGTTTCTGCTGCGCCGGGTTTGAAAGGCGGGCCTGATTGGTGTAACTGCCGGTCAGTCCCCCTACGCCGTCCGGAGAAAGCCATGAAAGCCCGCGTCACCGTCACCCTCAAGACCGGCGTTCTCGATCCGCAGGGCAAGGCCATCGAAGGCGCGCTGCGCTCGCTCGATGTCGCCGGCATCGCGTCGGTGCGGCAGGGCAAGGTGTTCGACATCGAGGTCGAGGCTGCCGACAGGGCCGGGGCCGAGGCGCTGCTGAAGCAGGCGGCGGAAAAGCTGCTCGCCAACACCGTGATCGAGAACTACCGCATCGAGGTGCTCTGATGCACGCCGCCGTCATCACCTTTCCCGGCTCGAACCGCGAGGGCGATGTCGCCCGCGCGCTGAGGCTCGGCGGCGCGAGGGTCTCGCACGCCTGGCACGCCGATTACGACCTGCCCAAGGGCACCGATCTTGTCGTGCTGCCCGGCGGCTTTTCCTACGGTGACTATCTGCGCTGCGGTGCGATCGCCGGTCGCGCCCACATCATGGAGGCGGTGCGCAAGCACGCGGCCGGCGGCGGGCTGGTGCTGGGCATCTGCAACGGCTTCCAGATTCTCTGCGAATCGGGCCTGCTGCCCGGTATTCTCACCCGCAACGCCGGGCTGAAATTCATCTGCAAGATGCAGCATCTGAAGGTCGGTCGCACCGATACGCCGTTCACCCGGCTCTATCGCCGCGATCAGGTGATCGAGGTCTGCATCGCCCACGGCGAAGGCAACTACACCGCCGACGCCGAAACCCTGGCGCGGCTGGAGGGCGAGGACCGTGTTGCCTTCCGCTATTGCGACGCCAGCGGCAACACCAGCGAGGCGGCCAACATCAACGGTTCGCTGAACCACATCGCCGGCATTTACTCGGACAAGCGCAACGTGCTGGGCATGATGCCGCATCCCGAAAACCTGATCGAGACGCTGACCGGCGGCAC
Source organism: uncultured Alphaproteobacteria bacterium (assembly GCA_937903315.1). Classification (GTDB taxonomy): domain Bacteria; phylum Pseudomonadota; class Alphaproteobacteria; order Rhizobiales; family Beijerinckiaceae; genus JAIUNP01. The sequence goes on along the minus strand of CALCZO010000033.1, from coordinate 217 downwards.
CGACGGGCTGGCGCTGTTCAAGGGGCTGGCGGCCTGATCAGCGCGGCGCGCCGTATCTCTTCTCGATATACTCTGCGACCAGCGTCTTGAACTCCGCCGCGATGCCGGCCCCGCGCAGGGTCAGCGCCTTCTGCCCATCGATGAACACCGGGGCCGCCGGCGTCTCGCCGGTGCCGGGCAGCGAGATGCCGATGTCGGCATGCTTGCTCTCGCCCGG
>CALCZO010000032.1 GCA_937903315.1 uncultured Alphaproteobacteria bacterium | reverse complement strand
GATCTCGACATCCTCATCGCGCTGGCCGATCGCCTTGGTCTGGGCTGGCGCTATGGCGGCGTTGCCGATGTCTATGAGGAGATGCGCGCCCTGATGCCGTCGCTGTCCGGCCTGCCGTGGGCGCGCATCGAGCACGAGGGCGCTGTCACCTATCCCGCCGACGATGCGGCCCATGCCGGGCATGATGTGCTGTTCTCCGATCATTTCCCGCGCGCCGGTGGCCGCGGCCGGATCGTGCCGGCCGACGTGCTGCCGCCGGACGAGGTGCCCGATGCTGCCTATCCGCTGGTGCTGACCACCGGACGGCTGCTCGAACACTGGCATACCGGATCGATGACCCGGCGCGCCGGCACGCTCGATGCGCTCGAGCCCGAGGGGATCGCGGTGCTGCATCCGGCGGAACTGGCGCGGGCCGGGCGGGCACCGGGCGAGCATGCCGCCATCGAGACCCGGCGCGGCCGGATCGAGGCCGTGCTGCGCGCCGATGCGGCGATGCCCGAAGGCATGGTGTTCGTGCCCTTCGCCTTCAACGAGGCGGCGGCCAACCGGCTGACCAATCCGGCGCTCGATCCGTTCGGCAAGATCCCGGAACTGAAATTCTGTGCCGCACGGATTCTCTGACATGATGCCCGACACCGCTGCACTCGCCCCCCTCTGCCGCCGGCTGGTCGGCATCGTGTCGAGCCAGAACACGCCGTTTGCCGCTGATGGTGCGGTTGATCTGGCGGCGGTCACGCGCCAGACCAAAGCATCGGTGGCGGCAGGGGTCGCGGGCCTGCTCATCCTGGCGGTCGCCAGCGAGAACCGGTCGCTGTCGATCGACGAGCGGCGGCAGATCGGCACCCGCGTCATCGAGACGGTTCGTGGCCGCATTCCGATCGTGGCTGCCGTCTCCGCCCCTGACATCGAGACCGCCGTGACACTGACGCGCGACGCGGTCGCCATTGGCGCCGATGCCGTCTGCTATCAGGCGCCTGCCGGGCTGGACCGCACGGCGCTCGGCGATCAGCTCGCTCGCATCGCCGACTGCGGGCCGGGCCTGATCATGCTTCAGGACCTCGACTTCACCGGACCGGGGCTCAGCATTGCCGATATCGAATGGCTTTATGCCCGCCAGCCGCTGCTGCGCGCCATCAAGGTCGAATCGGCCGGGCCGGGCCCGAAGTACAGCGACCTGTTGCGGGAGTTCGGTGGCGCGCTGCATGTCTCCGGCGGCTGGGCGGTGATGCAGATGATCGAGGCGCTGGAGCGCGGCGTCCATGCCTTCATGCCGACCGCGATGGACCACATCTACGTCGCGATCCACCGTCGGTTTGCCGCCGGCGACCGGGACGGGGCCGAAGCGCTGTTCGAACAGCTGCTGCCGTTCGTCGCCTTTTCCAACCAGAACATCGAAGTCTCGATCCGCTTCTTCAAGCGGCTGCGGCTGCTCGACGGCAGCTTTGCCACCGACGATTGCCGATCGCCGACCGCGGTGCTCGATCCCTATCGACAGGCGACGCTGGACCGGCTGGCGCCGCGCGCCGTCGCGCTCGACAGGGCGATGGCACGCGCCGCCCGATGAGCGGGATGGCGGCGTACGTCACGCTGTTCTTCACGGCCTTCACGGCTGCGACGCTGCTTCCGGCCCAATCAGAAGCGGTGCTGGCCGCCTATGTCCTGGCGCGCGAGCACCCCGTCGCCCTGCTGGTGCTGGCCGCCAGCCTCGGCAATGTGCTGGGCTCGCTTGCCAACTGGCTGCTCGGGCGCGGCATCGAGCGGTTCGAGCATCGCCGCTGGTTTCCGGTCTCGCCGGCGGCGATGGAGCGGGCCAAGGTGCACTATGCGCGCTGGGGTCATTGGTCGCTGTTGGCCAGCTGGGTGCCGATCATCGGCGATCCGCTGACCGTGGTCGCCGGAGTGCTGAGAGAGCCGCTGGTCCGGTTCCTGCTGCTGGTCACCATCGCCAAGGCTGGGCGCTACATCATCCTCGTCGCAGCCCTGCGCGCCGGCTGGTCGTGACGAGCCAACACGGCGCTTGCAATCGGCCATGAATTGTCCGAACAGTGCAGCCTGAAAGTCATCATACAACTGGAGCAATCGTCATGTCCGGGCGTCTCAAGGGAAAAACCGCCGTCGTCACCGCTGCCGGGCAGGGCATCGGCCGGGCCATCGCCATCGCCTTTGCCGCCGAGGGCGCCAAGGTCATCGCGACCGATCTCGATCCCGCCAAGCTCGACGATATCGCCAAGGTCAAGCGCCGCAAGCTCGATGTCCGCTCGACCAAGGCGGTGCAGGCGTTCGCCGAGAAGGTCGGCCCGATCGATATTCTCGTCAACGCCGCCGGCTTCGTCCATCATGGCTCGGTGCTCGAATGCTCGGACAGCGATTGGGACTTTTCCTTTGATCTCAACGTGAAATCGATGCATCGCACCATCGCGGCCTTTGTTCCGGGCATGCTTGCCAAGGGCGCAGGGTCGATCGTCAACATCGCCTCGGGCGCAGGCTCGGTGCGCGGCATCCCCAACCGTTATGTCTATGGCGCGACCAAGGCGGCGGTGATCGGCCTGACCAAGGCGGTTGCGGCCGATTTCATCCGCCGGGGCATCCGCGCCAACGCCATCTGCCCCGGCACCATCCAGTCGCCCTCGCTCGACGACCGGATTTCGACGCTGGCGCGCACCACCGGCCAGTCGATCGAGGCCGTCCGTCAGGCGTTTATTGATCGGCAGCCGATGGGCCGTCTGGGCGAACCTTACGAGATTGCGATGCTGGCGGTTTATCTGGCCTCGGACGAATCCAGCTACACCACCGGCCAGATCCATCTGGCGGACGGAGGCTTCGCGCTCTGATTACCGGGCATCGGGTCGCCGTGGCGCGAACAGCGGCGTCACGGCATTGAGCCCGAGCGCCCGGAGCACGTGATGGGTGCTGATGTAGAGGGTGTCGAGCCCCATCGCCGCGCCCATCAGGATCATCGCCTCCACCCCGCCGGGCGCAAACGCGACCATCACGGCGGCGAGCGGCAGGCCGGTCATCCAGTGGACCAGCGCGGCAAAGACGGCAGACACCGCGAGCGCGACGCACAGCACCATCAGGGCCGGGTGGATGATCGCGACCAGCTCGCGCGGCCGCGTGCCCTGAAACCGGACGCCGCAGAACATCCCGATCAGGAACATGCCGGCAAAAGCCAGCGGCTCGGGCATGTCGCCGGGGATGAGATCGGTGACATGCAGCACCGTGCTCGTCACCATCGCGCCGAGAAACATCGGGTTGGCATAGCGCAGCAGCGCCAGCACGCCGCTGACGGCAAGGATCGCGGCGAACAGCACTGCCATGCCCGGGGCGCTGACCATCGGCAACGGTCCGCGCAGCGGCGGGGCAGGGGCCAGATTGAGCGCCAGCGGCAGCACGGCGACCAGCACGAACAGCCGCACCGATTGGACGATGGCGATCTTGCGCACATCCCCGCTGCTTTCGGCGGCCAGCGCCATCACCATCGACAGCGCGCCCGGCACGGAAGCAAGGAACGCCGTCGGTGTATCCCAGCCGAAGCGCCGCTCCAGCATCCGCCGGGCCAGCGCCACGGAAACGATGACGCTTGCCGCAAGCCCGATCAGGCTGATGGGATAGCGCTGGATCGTCGCCAGCGCTTCGGGCGTGACCGTCGCGCCGAGCGAGGCGCCGGCGAACAGGAAGCCGAGATCGCGCAAGGTCGCCGGCATGGCGACCGAAACCCCCGCCATCGCCAGGGCGGCGACCAGCACCATCGATCCCGCCAGCCATGGCACCGGCAGACCGGCCGCGGCGAACAGCGCCCCCCCGGCGACCGATCCGGCCAGCGCGATGAGTGTCGGTCCGAGCGCAAGCAGCCGCTGCCGCATGGCGGCTCAGCCGATTCCGAGCCGCGCCAGTCCGGTCACAAGCCGGCTGGCCGCCTCGTCGATATCGGCGGTCTGGCGCAGGTAGCACAGGCGCATGAAGCCCTCGCCCCCGGCCCCGAAGGCGCTGCCGGGCGCGAGGCCAAGCCCGGCCTCGTCGACGAGCCGCCTGGCCGCCGCCATGCTGTCGGGCATCCCTTCGACGCCGAAGAACAGGTAGAACGCGCCGGTCGGGCGCGGGATGATCAGCCGGTTGATCCCGGACAGGCGCGCCAGCAGCAGGTCGCGGTTGGTCCGCGCCTGCTCGACCTGCTCGACAATCAGCGGCTCGCCGCCTTCGAGCGCGGCGATGCCGGCCCGTTGCAGCGGCACGGCAACGCCCGAGGTCGAGTACTGGATCAGGTTCTCGATGATCTGGCCGAGTGCCGGCGGCGCCTCAAGCCAGCCAAGCCGCCAGCCGGTCATCGCCCAGTTCTTGGAAAACGTCTGGACGAACAGGATGCGGTCATCCTCGGCCATGATGTCGTGAAATGACGGCGCGCGCGGTCCTTCATAGTAGAACCGGCCGTAGATTTCGTCGGCGATGATCCACAGGCCCTGCCGGCGGGCGAGGTCGAGAATCGCCTGCTGTTCGGCGCGCGTCGCGGTCCAGCCGGTGGGATTGGCCGGCGTGTTGAGACAGATCGCCCGCGTCCGCGGTCCGATGGCCGCTTCCAGCGCAGCCAGATCGAGAGCGTAGCCATCCGGGCCGCGCCGCAGCGGCACCTCACGCGGACGGGCACCGTTGACCGTAATCGCGCCGGTGAAATTCGGCCACGCCGGCGTCGGCACGATCACCTCGTCGCCGGCGGACGAAACGATCCGCATCGCCAGTTGCAGCGCATGCATGCCGCCGATGGTGACGAAGAACCGCTCGGGCGAAAACGTGCCGCCGTACAGTCCCGACATATAGGCCGCGATTGCCTCCCGCAGCGCCGGAATACCACGCTGATAGGTGTAGAACGTCTCGCCATCACGCAATGAGCGGGCTGCCGCCTCGGCAATGAAGGCCGGCGTTGCCCGGTCGCCTTCGCCGACCCACAGCGGCAACAGGCCGGGCTTGGTCCGGCCATAATTGAACACATCGACAATGCCGGAGGTCGGCGCGGCGCGCGCGGCTTCAGCGGTGGCGGCAAGCACAGGATCGGGCAGAGCGGTCATGCGCACCGTTTTCGGATCGTCGCAGTCAAAACGCAACCAATTCTTCGCCCTCTCAGCAAAACGCCCTCCCGGCAGGCCGGAAGGGCGCGATGCTGAACAGGTGAAGTCCAGAGTTTATTTCTTTTTGGCGAGCAGATCGCGGATTTCGGTCAGCAGCGCCACATCGGCCGGGGGGGCAGCCGGTGCCTCGGGCGCCGGGGCCGCTTCGGCCTGCTTCTTGAGCGTGTTCATGCCCTTGACGACAAGGAACAGCACCCAGGCGATGATCACGAAATTGACCACCACGGTGAGGAACTGGCCATAGCCGAGCACCGCGCCCGCTTCCTTGACCTTGGCATAGCCGGCGCCGGTTGCGATGGCCTTGGTGGCCCCGGCGCTGAGGCTCAGCATCATGTTCGAGAAGTCCATGCCGCCGGTAATCGCACCGATGATCGGCATGATGATGTCGCCGACCATCGAATCAACAATCTTGCCGAACGCCGCGCCGATGATGACGCCGATCGCCAGATCGACCACGTTGCCCTTGAGGGCAAATTCCTTGAATTCCTTCAGCATCTCGATCCCCCGAGTAGAATGGGCCCCGCGCGGCGCGCGAACACTTGCTCCCGAACGCGCTTTTACTCCTTTTTAACATTTTCGCAATTGGGCCTTGAACTTTCGTTGTGGTCGACGAGGCTGCTGGTGCCGGCAAGCCTTTCAAGGCTGCATTTGCCCTTGCCAGCCAGCGCAAATGCCTGTTCGCTTGCGTCTGCAACGGCGAGGGGGCGAGATCGGGAATGGTCTATGGCTGGGTGGTGATTCTCTGGGCGTTGGTCTATCTCGGCGCGTTGGTCACCATTGCTCATTTTGGCGACAACGCCGGCCAGCGCATCCTGGCCGGTCGCCTGCGGCCGGTCTTTTATGCGCTGACGCTGGCGGTCTACTGCACGTCGTGGACCTTCCTCGGTTCAGTCGGGCTTGCCTCGCGCACCGGGTTTGATTTCCTGCCGATCTATCTCGGTCCCATCCTCGTCTTCGCGTTCGGCTGGCCGCTGCTGGCCCGCATCGTCAAGATCGCCAAGGCGCAGAATTCCACCTCGATTGCCGACATGATCGCCGCCCGCTACGGCAAGAGCGAGGCGGTTGCCGCCGTGGTGGCGATCATCTGCCTGCTGGGAATCGTGCCGTACATCGCGCTGCAGCTCAAGGCGGTGTCGCTGACACTGGAGCTGATCACCGCACCGGGCATGTCGCTGGAGGCCAGCGGCCCTGCGCCGGTGCCCTTCGGCGATGCGGCGTTGTGGGTGACCGTGATCCTGGCGTTCTTCGCCATCGTCTTCGGCACCCGCAACACCGATGCGACCAAGCATCAGGGTGGGCTGATGCTGGCGGTTGCGACCGAATCGCTGGTCAAGCTGATCGCCTTCATTGCCGTCGGGGCCTTCACGGTCTGGTCGATGTTCGACGGCTGGGGCGATCTGGCGGCCCGGGCGATTGCCGACCCGACCATCCGCCACAAGCTGATCTTCGAGCCGAACGCGGCGACATGGATCGTCACCACGATCATGTCGGCGTTCGCCATCGTCCTGTTGCCGCGCCAGTTCCATGTCCTCGTGGTCGAGAACCGCGAGCTGGGCGATGTCCGGCGTGCGGCATGGCTGTTTCCGCTCTATCTCGTCGCCATCAACCTGTTCGTCGTGCCGATTGCCGTCGCCGGCCTGCTGCTTCTGCCCGGCAGGATCAATTTTGACATGACCGTGCTGGCGTTGCCGATTCTGGCCGGCTCCGGCGCCGTGGTGGTCATTGCGGTGGTCGGCGCGCTGTCCGCAGCGACCGCGATGGTCGTCGTCGAGACGGTGGCGCTCGGTGTCATGGTCTCGAATGATCTTGTCATCCCGGCGCTGCTCAAGCGCCATACCCGCAGCCGCAATGACCGGGGCGACAACCAGCCGGTCGACGGCCTGGCCCCGCGCCGTGTCGGGGCGCTGGGCGATATGGGCGGCGTCGTCTTGTTCATTCGGCGGATGGCGATCGTGACCATCCTGTTCCTCGGTTATCTCTACTACCGCACCTCCACCGACGCGGCACTGGCCAGCATCGGGCTGCTGTCCTTTGCCGCCATCTCGCAGCTGGCTCCGGCGTTTTTCGGCGGCCTGATCTGGCATGGCGCGAATGCGCGCGGCGCCGTCGCCGGCCCGGTTGTCGGCATGCTGTGCTGGTTCTTCATGCTGTTCCTGCCCTCGCTCGCCACCTCCGAGGGCGGCCTGGCCGGGTGGCTGCAACTGGCCGTGCCGTGGGGCGAATGGCTGCGCCCGGCCACCTTTTCCTTCGCCGATCTGCCGCCGCTGGTCAGTGGCGTCATCATCTCGCTGACGCTCAACGTCGCGGCCTATATCGGTTTTTCCCTGTCGCGCGCCGCGACCCCGGTCGAGCGGCTGCAGGCCAACGTGTTCATCGGCACCGATACCGGGCTGGCCGGGCCGAGCTTCCGGCTGTGGCGCTCTGCCGTCACGGTCGGTGAACTCAAGGCAACCGTGTCGCGCTATCTTGGCGAAGAGCGGACAACGCGCGAATTCAACGATTTCGCCCATCGTCAGGGGATGGACGATACGCTTGGCCGCGAAGCCGATGCCCATACCATCCGCTTTGCCGAGCACCTGCTCGCCTCGGTCATCGGAGCGGCCTCGTCGCGCCTTGTGCTTTCGCTGATGCTCAGGCGTCGCAACGTCTCGACCGAGGCGGCGCTGAAGCTGCTCGACGACACCTCCGCCGCGATCCAGTACAGCCGCACGCTGCTCCAGCACGCGCTCGACCACGCCGAGCAGGGTGTGACCGTGTTCGACAGCGACCTGCGGCTGGTGTGCTGGAACCAGGCCTTCAAGGGGTTGTTCGATCTGCCGACCGAACTGGTGCGTTTCGGCGTCGGACTCGATGAGATCGTCGGCTACAACGCCCGGCGGGGCACCTATGGGCCGGATGTCTCGAGTGACTGGATCGCCAAGCGCCTGCACGATTTCGTCAATTCCACCGAGCCGGCGCGTCTGCGTCTGCATGCGCCCGTGCGCTGGCTCGAAATGCGGTCGAACCACCTGCCCGATGGCGGAATCGTCACCACCTACACCGACATCACCGAGGCGGTGAAGGCCGAAGCTGCGCTCAATCAGGCCAACGAGACGCTGGAGCGGCGGGTGCTTCAGCGAACCAACGAACTGATGCAGGTCAACGAGGAACTGGCCCGCGCCAAGGGCGAGGCCGAGCACGCCAACCTGTCGAAAACCCGGTTTCTCGCCGCCGCAAGCCATGACATTCTCCAGCCGCTCAACGCGGCCCGGCTGTATGCCACATCGCTGGCCGAGCGGGCGGAAGCGACGCCGCAGGCGGAACTGGCGCAGAACGTCGGTGCGTCGCTTGACGCCGTGGAAGAAATCCTGACCGCCCTGCTCGAGATTTCGCGGCTCGATACCGGAAAGCTCAAGCCGGACTGGTCGGTGATCCGCATCGACGAACTGTTTGCCCAGTTGCGCGTCGAGTTTGCGCCTGTCGCCCGGCAGAAGGGACTGGAGCTGGCGTTTGTGCCCTCGCACCTCTCGATCCGCTCCGACCGCCGGCTGTTGCGCCGGTCCTTGCAGAACCTGATTTCCAACGCCATCAAGTATACCCCGACCGGGCGGGTGCTCGTCGGCTGCCGCCGCCGCGGCAGCCAGATCCGGATCGAGGTGCGCGATACCGGTATCGGCGTGCCTGAGTCCAAGCGCAAGATGATCTTCCGCGAATTCCAGCGGCTCGACGAAGGCGCCCGCGAGGCACGCGGTCTCGGGCTTGGCCTGTCGATCGTTGACCGGATCGCCCGCTCCCTCGACCATCGCCTGTCGGTCGGCGCATCGGGCCGCCGTGGCTCGGTCTTCTCGCTGGACGTGCCGGTCGCTGTCACCCCGGCACGCGAGAGTGTGGCCGATCGCGTGGCCGAGCGGCCCGCTGCCTCGCCGCTTTCCGGCCTCTCGGTCCTGTGCATCGACAACGAGCCGGCGATTCTTGACGGGCTGCGCGGCCTGCTCGAAGGCTGGGGCTGCACGGTGACCACCGCCGCTGGGTTTGATGAGGCCAGAAAGGACCTGCGCCGGGCGCGGACCCGGCCTGACATCATCCTCGCCGATTTCCATCTCGACAAGGACACCGGCATCAACGTCGTCAGGCGGTTGCGCACGCGTTTCCGCAGCCAGTTCCCGGCGGTTCTGGTCACGGCAGACCGATCGCCCGAAGTGCGTGACAGCGCCACGCAGAACGACATGCCGATCCTGCAGAAGCCGCTCAAGCCGGCCGCCCTGCGCGCCATCCTGACCCAGATGCATTCAAGGCGCACGCTTGCCGCCGAATAGCACCTGTGACACCGCGCGATCTTGCGCATTGCCCGCGTGTCGGTAAGAACAGGGTCGTGACACACGCGATGACATCGTTCTGGAGCAGGACACTGCACTTCGGGCTTGCCGCCCTGATGCTGGTGGCGGCCGTCGCGTCGAGCAGGCTTGCCGGCGACTGGTCCGGCGCGCGCGCCTCTGGCGTGCCGCAGGCGGCCTTGCTGTGTACCGGCCTGCCGATGACCACCGATGCCGATGGCAACCCCGCCGGTGCGGTTCATTGCGATGCCTGCCTGCTGCTGGCAGCATTGACGCCGCCGCCTCCGCCGGATGCGGCGGTGGCCAACAGCTTCGCCGGCGGCAGGATCGCGTTGTCCGGCCGCGTCGTCCACCATCCGGTCGCCCTGGCCGTCTATGCCGCTAGGGCACCTCCGTCCGTTCTCTGACGTTGCCTTGCACCATCAGAAAACGACTGGAGAGACCCTTGTTCAACAGCCTCAAGATCGCCGGCGCCGCCGGCACCCTCATGCTTGCCGCCGCACTGACGCCGGCCAGCGCTCAGATGCACAATCATCCCGCCCCTGCCGGCACGCTGATGCTGTCGCCCGCCTGGTCGCGGGCCACCCCGCCCGGTGCCAAGGTCGCGGGCGGCTACATCACCATCGAGAACAAGGGCACAGCAGCCGATCGCCTCGTCTCGGCGACGGCGGATGTCGCCGGCGTCGTCGAGATCCACGAAATGGCGGTGATCGATGGCGTGATGCGGATGCGCGCGCTGGAAAAGGGCCTTGATATCGCCCCCGGCGGCAAGGTCGAACTCAAGCCCGGCGGCTACCACATCATGTTCATCGACCTGAAGCGTCAGCTCAAGGAAGGCGACAGCGTCAAGGGCGAACTGGTGTTCGAAAAAGCCGGCCGCAAGCCGGTCGAGTACCGTGTCATGCCGATCGGCGCGCGCGGTGACATGAGCGGCCACAAGCACTGAAGCCAACAGGGTCCCTGACCCAGGACCATCCGGACCGGACGCGGCAACGCGTCCGGCCGGCAAGGGGGACATCATGGCACAGCAAGCCACAGTACTCAGAATCATCCGCTGGGGCGCCTGGGCGCTGATCGCGCTGCTGACGGCCGCCGCGATCTATGTGCTCACACGCAGCGAACCGCCCAAGGTCGCCATCGGCGGTCCCTTCACGCTGACCGCCATGGACGGGGCGCGGGTGTCGTTGCCGGATGCGGAAAAGGGCAAGCCGTTCGCGGTGTTCTTCGGGTTCACCCACTGCCCGGACATCTGCCCCACGGCGATGTACGAAATGGGTCAGCTGCTGAAGGCCGGCGGCTCGGCGACCGATGATTTCCGGGTGTATTTCGTCTCGGTCGATCCCGAGCGCGATACGCCGGAACAACTCAGGCTCTACCTCTCGGCATTCGATTCCCGCCTCATCGGCATGACCGGCACCACCGACGAGATCGCCGGCGTCGCCCGCCAGCACCGGGCCTTCTACCGCAAGGTTCCGACGCCGTCCGGCTATACGATGGACCATACCGCTACGATCTATCTGTTTGATCGCAAAGGCAGTTTCTGGGGGACACTCGACAGCAACGAGGCAGAAGCGCCACGGCTGGCCAAACTCCAGCGGCTGCTCAAATAATCAGATGTGGACCGGCGGCGCGATGCTCGCCGGTTCCCGTCACAGCGGCCTGTAGGGGTTGCGCCCGCTGGCAAGCATGTCGTCGAGCAATTCGAGCCGGTCCTGTCCCCAGAACACCTCGCCGTCGATGACATAGCTCGGCGCGCCGAACACGCCGGCGGCAATCGCATCGTCGCGGTTCTTCTTGTAGGTCGCGTCGGCCTCGGCCGCATTGGCGCGGGCGATGATGTCGGCCGCGTTCAGGCCCGATGCGCTCAGGATCGTCGCCACGATGCCGTCGTCGGCAAGGTTCAGTTCCTTTTCCCAGATCGTCTTGAACGCCAGCGTCACGAAGGTGTTGGGATCGTGATGGATCTGGTTGAGGCCGATGACGCAGCGCTCTGCCAGCGTCGAGGGAACCGGCCAGTACTTGGGCTTGAAATTCAGCGCGATGCCGCGCTTGTCGCGCCAGCGCTGCAATTCAACCCAGCGGTAGCTCTGGCGCACGGGATGGCGCTGGCCGAGCGGCAGGCCGCCGGTTTCCGAAAATACTTCGCCAAGCGGCGTCGGCTTGTAGGTGACTTTCAGCTTGTGCTTGATCGCCAGATCATTGAACAGCCGGTGCCCAAGGCACGACCATGGACTGTTGAGCGAGAAATAGTAGTCGATCTGTCGCGCCATGTGCCCCTCTTACAATTTACTGCCGCCGTCACCCGCCTCGGGCACCTGCACCATAGGCAAGTGATCAAACGATAGCTACGCTACCATTGATCGTCATCATTCGCCTTGATCTTGTGCAAACGGCCCGGACATGCAGTCAACGATGGTTTCGATGATCTTAAGTACCATTAGGTCGAAGAGCCCAGTTCAGCAACGATAATGCGCACAGGGACATATGCGCATTTGCAAAATTGCATTGCGACATCACCGACGAACGCCCGGTCGGAGTGATGTCGCGCAAGGCTCGATGGTCGTTCATGCCGCCTGCGAGGGTGATGCAGCGGCGGCATAGAACCGTGCGTCGCGCGCAGCCATCGCGCGGAGCTCGGCGTGCACGGCAAACCGGTCGCCGTGCACCTTGGCCAGCCGGTCGCACAGCGCGACGAAAGCCGGTGTCCCCATCCCGTCGATGTAGGAGATCGCCCCGCCGGTGAACGGCGCAAAACCGAAGCCGAGAATCGAGCCGACATCGGCCTCCCGCACATCGGTGATGACACCCTCGTGCACCGTGCGCGCCGCTTCCAGCGCCTGGATGACGAGCAGGCGGTGCTTCAGTGTCTCGATATCGATGGTGTCGGGATCGAGCGTTGATTCGGCAAACGCCTTCAGGCCGGGCCACAGCCTCTTCGGTCCCTTGGCCTCGGGGTAGTCGTAGAAGCCCTTGCGGTTCTTGCGGCCGAGACGGCCTTCCTTGACCACCATGGCTTCCAGCAGTTTTTCCTGGCGCGGATCGATGGCCTTGGGGCCAAGGTCCTTCTTGGTCGCCTGCAGGATTTTCCAGCCGAGATCGAGGGCGACCTCATCCATCAGCGACAGCGGGCCGACCGGCATCCCGGCCATTTTCGCTACCGTCTCGATCATCGCCGGCGGCACGCCCTCGACCAGCATCAACTGTCCCTCGCGGATGTAGTTGAGCACGCAGCGGTTGGCGAAGAAGCCGCGCGTGTCGTTGACGACGATCGGCGTCTTCTTGATGATGCGGATGAAATCGAGTGCAGTCGCGATCGCCCGGTCGCCGGTCCTGTTGCCCTTGATCACTTCGACGAGCAGCATCTTGTCGACCGGCGAGAAGAAGTGGATGCCGACGAACTGCTCCGGCCGGACCGAGTTTTCCGCCAGCGAGGTGATCGGCAGCGTCGAGGTGTTGGAGGCGAAGATGACATCCTTGCCGATCGCTGCCTCGACCCTGGCGATCACATCAGCCTTCACCGCCCGGTCCTCGAAGACTGCCTCGACGACGAGATCGACGTCCTTCAGTGCGGCGTAGTCCGCTGTCGGATGGATGCGGCCGGTCACCGAATCGCGATGCGCAGTGGTCGAGCGGCCCTTCATGATCTGGTCTGAAATCAGCGTATGGGTGAAGGCCTTGCCCTTGTCCGCCGCCTCCTGATCGCGGTCGATCAGCACCACCTCAAGCCCGGCCAGCGCCGAGACATAGGTGATGCCCGCGCCCATGAAGCCGGCACCGATGACGCCGATCTTGCGGATCGTCGCCGGCGGCACGTCCTTCGGCCGGCGGGCGCCTTTTTCCAGTTCGCCCTTGGAGAGGAACAGCGAGCGGATCATCATGCCGGCCTCCTTCGAGCGCAGGATGCGCGCGAAATGCCGGCTCTCGACCCTGAGGCCGAGGTCCATCGACAGTTGCAGCCCTTCGTAGACGACCTGCAGGATCGCCCGCGCCGCCGGATAGTTGTCGGCGGTCTCGCGCCGGTAGATCGCATTGGCCGGCGGCCAGATCATCATGCCCTGCGGCGAGTGCACCTTGTTGGACGGCAGGCGGAAGCCCTCCATGTCCCAAGGTGCCTTGGCCACGCCGCCGCCCCTGATCCACGTCTTTGCCGCCTCGACCAGTGCATCGGGCTTGACCACCTCGTGCACCAGCCCCATGCCGCGCGCCATATGCGCCTTGATCGCGTCGCCCCGGAACATCATCTGCAACGCATCGCCCGTCTGCATCAGCCGCGCCACGCGCTGCGTGCCGCCCGCGCCGGGGAACAGCCCGACCTTGATTTCCGGCAGGCCGACGCGGGTCTTGTCGCTGTCCGAGACGACGCGGTGATGGCAGGACAACGCCAGTTCGAATGCGCCGCCGAGGCAGACGCCGTGGATCGCCGCGACGAACGGCTTGCCGCAGGTCTCCAGCTTGCGATAGAGCCGCGACAGCCGCGCCGTCTCGTGGACGAAGAAGGCGTTGGCTTTCTCCTCGCCCTCGGCCCGCACCATCCTGGCGTATTCGATGCCGAACCGTTGCAGCATCGTCAGGTCCGCGCCGCCAGAGAACGAATCCGGCTTGCCCGAGACGATGACGCAGCCCTTGAGCGCCGCATCGCCCGCCACCCGGTCGATCACCGAATCAAGTTCGGCCATCCACGTCTCGGTGATCACGTTCATCGATCTGCCCGGCGTGTCCCAGATCAGGGTCACGATGCCGTCGGCGTCGGTCTCGAAGCGGAAGTTGGTCAGGGTCATGGCTGTGGTTCCGTTGTCTCAGACGCGTTCGACGATCATCGCGGTGCCCATGCCATGGGCGACGCACAGGGTGACAAGGCCGGTGGTCTTGTCCTGCCGTTCCAGTTCGTCGATCACCGTGCCGAGGATCATCGCTCCGGTTGCCCCGAGCGGATGACCCATCGCGATCGCCCCGCCGTTGACGTTGACCTTGGCCGGATCGATGTCGAGCGACTGGAGATAGCGCAGGACGACCGAGGAAAACGCCTCGTTGATCTCGATCAGATCGATGTCCTTGAGGCTCATCTTCGTGCGCGCCAGCAGCTTCCTGGTCACGTCGGTCGGCCCGGTCAGCGTCAGCGCCAGATCGGACCCCAGCGAGGCAAAGCCGACGATGCGCGCGCGCGGCTTGATCCCGGCCTTCCGGCCCGCCGCCTTGTTGCCGACCAGCACCGCCGCCGCGCCGTCGACGATGCCCGAGGAGTTGCCGGCATGGTGCATGTGGGTGATGAACTCGACCTCCGGATGGCTTTGGATCACCACCGCGTCGAATCCGCCCTGTTCGCCCATCATCACAAACGAGGGCTTGAGCGCGCCGAGTGACTGCATGTTTGCGTCGGGGCGGATCGTCTCGTCACGGTCGAGGATGGTGACGCCGTTGACGTCTCTCACCGCAATGACCGATTTCGAAAACCGCCCCTCGGCCCAGGCCTGCGCCGCCTTCCGGTGGCTGTCGACTGCCAGTTGATCGCATTGATCGCGGGTAAAGCCGTATTTGGTGGCGATCAGGTCAGCCGCCACGCCCTGCGGCGAGAAATACGACGGGATCGCCACATCCGGGTCGGCCGCCGGCAACATGCCCGAGGCACCCATGCCGATCCGGCTCATCGATTCGACCCCGCCGCCGATCGCCATGTCCTTCTGCCCGGCCATCACCTGTGCGGCGGCAAAGGCGACCGCATCAAGGCCCGAGGCGCAGAACCGGTTGATCTGCACGCCCGGCACCGTCTTGCCAAAACCGGCCGCGATCGCCGCCGAACGGGCGATGACGGCCGAGGCCTCGCCGACCGGATCGACACAGCCGAGCACCACATCCTCAACCAGCGCCGGATCGAGCGCATTGCGCGCCGCGAGCGCTTTGAGCGGAGCCACCGCCAGCTTGAGTGCGGTCACCTCGTGCAGCGCACCGTCCGGCTTGCCTTTGCCGCGCGGGGTGCGGACGTGATCGTAGATGAAGGCGTCGGTCATCGGTGTGTCCTTCGTGGAAGGCGGGGTGGTGGTCCGCATGGTCTCACTGGCAACAGGGCAGGGCAAGCCCGGCCTTGGCGGGGCAGATCAGAACATCTCCGCCGGCACGGCCATCATCGTGGCAGAACCGGCCTTCAGCGCGGCCAGCCGGCTCGCCGTCTCGGGCATCAGCCGCTCCATGTAGAAACGCGCCAGCGTCAGCTTCATGGTCATCGCCGCATCCGGCCCGGATTTCAGCCGGTCAGCGGCAGCGCGCGCCTGCAGGCCCCACATGTAGCCGAGGCTGACAAGCCCGAACAGATGCAGGTAGTCGACCGACGCCGCCCCCGCGTTGTCAGGGTTGGCAAAGCCGTGCTGCATCAGCCACATCGAGGCGGCCTGCAAGTCATCGAGCCCGGCCTTCAGCGGCCCGGCGACCGGCATCATCGCCTCGTCCGCCGCATTGGCCTGCACGAACGCGCCGATCTCGCCAATGTAGCGCATCAGTGCCGCCCCGCCGTTGCGCGGCAGTTTGCGGCCGACCAGATCGAGCGCCTGGATGCCGTTGGCGCCCTC
>CALCZO010000031.1 GCA_937903315.1 uncultured Alphaproteobacteria bacterium | reverse complement strand
TCGATCACCGATCTGATCGTCAAGCCCGGCCTGATCAACCTCGACTTCGCCGACGTCCGCGCCGTGATGCGCGAGATGGGCAAGGCGATGATGGGCACCGGCGAATCGACCGGCGAGAACCGCGCCATTCAGGCCGCCGAGGCGGCGATTGCCAATCCGCTGCTCGACGAAGTGACGATGAAGGGGGCCCGCGGCCTGCTGATCTCGATCACCGGCGGGCGCGACATGAAGATCTACGAGGTCGACGAGGCCGCCAACCGCATCCGTCAGGAAGTGGAAGCCGACGCCAATGTCATCTTCGGCGCGACGCAGGACGAATCGCTCGATGGCATCATCCGGGTCTCGGTGGTTGCCACCGGGCTCGATATTGCCGCCGCCGGGGCTGCCCAGCAGGCTGCCAATCAGGATCAGCGGTTGCAGGAAATGGCTGAAAAGCTCCGGGCGCACATGGCCGCCCGCGTGCAGGTGCAGCACGCACCGGCTGCGGACGTGCAGGCGCGCCAGCCGGCCGCCGAACCGGTGCAGGTGCAGCATGACGTCACCCTGCAGCCGGCTCAGCCGCGCACGGCCTTCTTCCAGGAGCCGATCGTCGAGGACAGGACGCCGGAGCCTGACTCCCATCAGCCTTACATTCCGCCGGCGCCCGAGCGCACGACCCTGCGCCAGCCGCGGATGCCGGGCATTGAGGACCTGCCGCATCCCGGCCAGCAGCTGGTGCGCGCCAATCCGCATGTCGCTGATGGCCGCCCTGTTGCCGCCCCCCATCCTGTCGAGAGCAAGCGCATGACGCTGATGCAGCGGCTTGCTGCGGTCGGACTGGGACGCCGGGATGATACCGAGCCGAGCGAGGCCCGGCCGATGCCGGCGCCGGTTGCCGCGCCCGCGCCGTCGGCCGTCCATGCCGAGTATGCGCGCCGTCCCGCGCCTCCGCGTCCGGCGACCGGACAGCTCGACACGCACGGTCGTGTGGCGAATCAGGCCGGGGCGAGTGCGGACGAGCACCTCGAGATTCCCGCCTTCCTGCGCCGCCAGGCCAACTGACAGCGCGAACGTGCGCCGCAAGTCTTTCATCATGCAGCAGAGGCCCGGCAAGGGCCTCTGCTTTTCTTTTGAAAAATCATTTAATAACAGAAGATTAGCCAGATTTGGCGCTTTGTTACACATGGTAAAAAAGCGTGATTTTGACAATCGCGCTTACGACGGTATTCACCCTTCTGTGACCGTGGAACCGGCTGGGGAATCGCCCCTGTCAGGTTTCAGGGCGGCTCCTGGTGCATGGCGCGGTTCGGTGCCGGTCAGGTTCGCAAGAAGAAGGACGGGCCTCGTGAAACAAACCACCCTTGGCGATCGCATTGTAGTCGATGGTATCGGTGTTCACAGTGGGCGTCCTGCCCGGGTCATTCTTCATCCTGCTGATGCAGATACGGGGTATCTGTTTCTGCGTACCGGTCTCGAAGGCGGGCGCGAGCGCCTGATCGAGGCCCGGTTCGGGTCCGTCCGCCAGACTGAACTGTGCACGGTTATCGGCACCGATTGCGGCGCCACCGTGTCGACAATCGAACATTGTCTGGCCGCTCTGGCCGGTCTTGGTGTCGACAATGCGTTGATCGAGATCGATGGTCCCGAGCTGCCGATTCTCGATGGCAGCGCGCGGGTTTTCGTCGAGGCGATCGATCAGGTCGGCATCGTGCCGCTGGCCGCCAACCGCAAGGTGGTGAAGGTCCTCAAGCCGGTGCGGATCGAGAGTGGCCGGTCCTATGCCGAGCTTCTGCCCGGCGGTCCGTCGCTGCGCTGCGAGGTCGAGATTGCGTTTGATACCCCGGTTGTTGGCCGTCAGGCGCGGACGTTCGATCTGACCGCGGACCGGTTCCGGTCCGAGATTGCCGATGCGCGTACCTTTGGTTTCATGCGCGATGTCGAGAAGCTCTGGAAAGCCGGCTTTGCGCTTGGCGCGAGCCTCGAGAATACCGTTGCGATCGGCGAGGATTGCGTCGTCAATCCCGAGGGCCTGCGCCATCCGGACGAGTTTGTCCGCCACAAGATTCTTGACGCTGTCGGCGATCTGGCGCTGGCCGGTTACATGATCCGCGGCACCTATCGCGCCTTCTGCCCGGGCCACAAGCTCAATGTCATGATGCTCCAGCGGCTGTTCGCCGACCGCAGCGCCTATGCGATTGTCGATGCGACGTCGTCCCGGCGCGAGGTTGTGCGCGAGTATGGCCATGGCGAGCTGACCGCTCCGGCGATGGCTTTCGGCCCGGTGACCCGCTGACGCGGGAAGGGCCGGTTTTCCTGTCTTTGATGACATTTGCTGCCTCGGCGTTTGGTCTGCCGTGTCTTCGCCATATTGCCGGGCGAGTGAGCAGTTAACGAAGTGCCGGTTTTTTGCCGGGGCTGTCGGGAATGGGCTTCTGGCGAGTTGCGCGGGGCGGTGTTCTCGTGCAAATGTCGCGCCGCAGAGGCGGAGAGTATAGGCTGACCATGGCTCGGGCTGGAATGAGTGCGCAAGTTCTTCGGTTGGCGTTGGCCGTGTGCCTCGGCCTGTCCGTCTCAGCTTGCGAAACGGTATCGGATCTCAATCTCAACCCTCTGACGATGTTTGAGAAAAAAGGCCCGAAGAGCGATATCGAGAAGGAAGAACCGGCTGAGGTTCTGTTCAATGACGGTCTCGGCCGGCTCGAGCGCAAGCAGTATGGGGCGGCGGCGAAAAAATTCGCCGAACTCGACAAGCAGTACCCCTATTCGAACTGGTCGCGCAAAGCGCTGATCCTGACCACTTTTGCCAATTACGAGTCGGGTGAGTACGACGAGTCGATTGCGGCCGGTCGGCGGTTCGTCCAGCTGTATCCGGCTGATCAGGATGCGGCCTATGCGCAGTACCTCGTCGGCATGTCCTATTTCAACCAGATCCCGGATGTCACGCGCGATCAGGAACGGACCGAGCGGGCGCTGATCGCGCTCGACGAAGTATCGCGCAAGTGGCCACAGTCGGAATATGCCGCCGACGCCAAGCAGCGCGTGCTGGTGGCGCGCGATCAGCTTGCCGGCAAGGAAATGGACGTCGGCCGCTATTACCTCAAGCAGCGCAATTTCACCGGTGCGGTCAACCGCTTCCGTGAAGTTCTGGTGCGGTATCAGACGACGCGCCATGTCGAGGAAGCGCTGATGCGGATCACCGAAGCCTATATGGCCCTCGGTATCGTCGCCGAAGCCCAGACCGCCGCAGCGGTTCTGGGTCACAACTTCCCCGAAAGCCCGTGGTACAAGAACGCCTTCGACCTGCTGCAATCGGGCGGGACAGCGCCACGCGAGGATCAGGGCTCGTGGATCAGCAAGCAGTTCCGCGGCTTTACCCGCAGCGTCGGGCTGTAGCGCGCGGAAAGGGCTGGCCATGCTGGTCCAGCTGTCCATTCGCGATATCGTCCTGATCGACAGGCTCGACATCGGCTTTTCGGTCGGGCTCAGCGCTCTGACCGGCGAGACCGGGGCCGGGAAATCGATCCTTCTGGACGCGTTTGCCCTCGCGCTCGGCGGGCGGGGAGACGGCGGGTTGGTCCGTCATGGCCTCTCGCAGGGGCAGGTCACGGCGGTTTTCGATGTGCCGACCGGGCATCCTGCGCTCGACATCGCCGGCGCCGCCGGCCTCTCCACCGAGGGCGACCTGATCCTGCGCCGCGTGCAGATGGCTGACGGACGCAGCCGCGCCTTCATCAACGATCAGCCGACAAGCGTGCAGGTGATGCGCGCGGTCGGTGCGGCGCTGGTGGAAATTCATGGCCAACATGACGAGCGGGCGCTAGTCGATGCCTCGCGCCATCGCGCGCTGGTCGATGCCTTTGGCGGTCTGGAGGCGAGTGTCCGCCATGTCGCGTCGCTGCATGCCGGATGGCACCAGGCAGAAACGGAATTCGTCACCCACGGCGCGAAGGTCGCGGCAGCGCGCAAGGAGGCGGATTACCTGCGCCATGCCTCTGACGAATTGACCCGTCTTGCCCCCGAGCCGGGTGAGGAGGAGGCGCTTGCGCTCCGGCGTCAGACGATGATGCAATCGGAAAAGGTTGCGGCCGACCTGAGCGAAGCCCGCGATGTCGTCGGCGGAGCCCACTCGCCCCTTCCGGTGATGGCGTCGCTGCTCCGGCGGCTGGAGCGGCGGGCAGGGCAGGCGCCGGCGTTGATCGAACCGGTGGTCAAGGCCCTCGATTCGGCGCTGAACAGCCTGTCCGATGTCGAAACAGCGATTGAAGCGGCCTTCCGGGCGGCGGATTTTGATCCCGGTGAACTGGAGCGGATCGAGGAGCGGCTGTTCGCGCTCAGGGCTGCGGCGCGCAAATACCAGACAACCGTCGATGCGCTGCCGGCTCTGGCCGAACGGTTCCGGTCTGATATCGACGCGCTTGAGTCGGGCGAATCGCGCCTTGCGGCGCTCGATGCGATGCGCGGCGAGCGGAGGGCCGCATTCGAGGCGGCTGCGCGGGTGCTCAGCGCCGGGCGGCGCAAGGCGGCGGCTGCACTCGACGCGGCGGTGACGGCGGAACTGCCGCCGCTGAAACTCGAACGGGCGCGGTTTTCGACCGAGATCGCCGAGGATTCCGTCGGATCGCACGGCTTCGACCGGATCGAGTTCCATGTCCAGACTAACCCCGGCACCAAGCCGGGACCGATGATGAAGGTGGCATCGGGCGGCGAGCTGTCGCGGTTTCTGCTGGCGCTGAAGGTGGTTCTGGCCGATCGCGGCTCGGCACCGACGCTGGTGTTTGACGAGATCGACACCGGGGTTGGCGGGGCTGTGGCCGATGCCATCGGCCAGCGTCTGGCGCGGCTGGCGATGCGGGTGCAGGTCGTCTCGGTGACCCATGCGCCGCAGGTCGCCGCGCGGGCCGGGCAGCATCTGCTGATTTCCAAGCAGGCGGTCGAAGATGGGGCGCGGGTGGCAACCCGCGTCCACCCACTGGCGGCGGCCGAACGGCCGGAAGAAATTGCCCGGATGCTGTCGGGCGAGGTGATCACGGCAGAGGCGCGGGCCGCTGCAGAGCGTCTTCTGGCGGGTGCGTGATGGTGCAAACACCGAGTCCGGTTCAGGATCTGACACCGCTTGAGGCGCGCATGGAGCATGCCGCGCTCGGCGATGCGATCGCCGGACATGACCGGCGCTACCATCAGGAGGACGCGCCGACGATCAGCGATGCCGAGTACGACGCCCTGCGCGCGCGCTACCGGGCAATCGAGGCGGCGTTTCCGGAGCTTGTCACCGAGGCGAGCCTGTCGCGCAAAGTCGGTGCGGCGCCGCAGGAGAAATTCGGCAAGATCCGCCATGTGGTGCCGATGCTGTCGCTCGACAATGCTTTTTCCGAGCAGGATGTCGGCGAGTTTGTCGGGCGCATCCGGCGGTTTCTGGCGCTCGGGGACGAGGCGGTGCTGGCCTTCACGGCAGAGCCGAAGATCGACGGCCTGTCCTGCTCGCTGCGCTACGAGAACCGCCGGCTGGTCCATGCGGTGACACGCGGCGACGGTGCCGAGGGCGAGGACGTGACCGCCAACGTGCGGACGATTGCCGACATACCCGTCGAACTGCCGATCCTCGCCCCGGACATCGCCGAAATCCGCGGCGAAATCTACATGTCCCATGCCGAATTCGCCGCGCTCAACCAACGGCAGGCTGCAGCCGGCGACAAGCTGTTCGCCAACCCGCGCAATGCGGCCGCCGGGTCGCTGCGCCAACTTGATCCGGCGATCACGGCCGCGCGCCCGCTGCACTTTTTTGCCTACACCTGGGGCGAGATGAGCACCCTGCCGATGCCGTCGCAGATGGGCATGGTTGCCGCCTTCCGCGACTGGGGTTTTCCGGTCAATCCGCTGACGGCGCGCTGCACGGACGCGGCGGCACTGATTGCCCATTACCGGATGATCGAGGCGCAACGCTCCAGCCTCGGCTATGACATCGACGGCGTGGTCTACAAGGTCGATGACATCGCGCTCCAGAAGCGGCTCGGCTTTGTCGCCCGCAGCCCGCGCTGGGCGGTGGCGCACAAGTTCCCGGCCGAGCGGGC
>CALCZO010000030.1 GCA_937903315.1 uncultured Alphaproteobacteria bacterium | reverse complement strand
CCGCGGGTCGAATAGCCCTTGGCCAGTTCGAACATCGACAGGTTGAGCGAGTGGAAGCCGGCGAGCGTCACGAACTGGTAGCGATAGCCCATCGCGGCGATCTCGTCCTGATACTTCGCCGCTTCCGCGTCCGTCATCTTCTTGCGCCAGTTGAACGACGGCGAGCAGTTGTAGGCGAGGAACTTGTTCGGGTACTTCTTCTTGAACTCGGTCGCGAATTCGCGTGCTTCGCCGAGATCCGGCTCCGAGGTTTCCCACCACACCAGATCGGCATAGGCGCCATAGGCCAGACCGCGGGCGATCGCGTGCTCGACCGAGTGCTTGTTGCCCTGCTTGAGGCGGAAGAAGCCCTCGTCGGTGCGGCTGTCGCGGTCGATCCACGGATGGTCGTAGTCATCGACGTCCGAGGTGATGAGGTTGGCGGCATGCGCGTCGGTGCGGGCGAGCAGGACGGTATCGACGCCGCAGACATCGGCGGCGAGGCGGGCGGCGTTCAGCGTGCGCAGGAAGGTCTTGGTCGGCACCAGCACCTTGCCGCCGAGATGGCCGCACTTCTTTTCCGACGCGAGCTGGTCTTCGAAGTGGACGCCGGCGGCGCCCGCCTCGATCATCGCCTTCATCAGCTCGAACGCGTTGAGCGGGCCGCCGAAGCCGGCTTCCGCGTCCGCAATGATCGGCGCCATGAAGTGGGTCGAGGTGTCGCCTTCCATATGGGCGATCTGGTCGGCGCGGCGCAGCGTGTTGTTGATGCGCTTGACGACATCCGGCACCGACGAGGCCGGGTACAGCGACTGGTCGGGATACATCTGGCCGGCGTTGTTGGCGTCGGCGGCGACCTGCCAGCCCGAGAGGTAGATGGCTTCGAGGCCGGCCTTGACCTGCTGCATCGCCTGGTTGCCGGTCAGCGCGCCGAGCGTGCGGACGAACGGCCGGTTGGCCAGCAGATGGCGCAGCCGGGCCGCGCCCATCTTGGCGAGCGTGTGCTCCATCTTGAACGAGCCGGAGAGCTTCTCGACATCGGCCTTGGTGAAATCGCGCTTGTTGTCAGGCATATAGGAGGCGGTCATCGCATACCCTCTGTTTTGTAAATCCGGAACGGAAAAAGACCGGTGACGTCTCATCCGCAGAGTGATGCTTCAATGCACAACAAATGTGTGCGACGCAATAAGACCTTGAAATAACGGGAAAAAGAAGGAAAATACATGACACTTTGACAAATGTAATGTTGTAAATTATCATACTTTTGTAAATTCACTCGTGTTTTCAAGGAAGCGGCGATGCGGGCGGTGCGGGTCGGTGGTAAATTACGGCGCCTGAGGCAGGAACAGCGCCTCAACCAGTCCCAGATGGCAACCGAGCTTGGCATATCCGCCAGCTATCTCAACCTGCTTGAAAGCAACCAGCGCCCGGTGACGGTCAATATCCTGCTGCGGCTGGCCGAGCGATTCCAGGTCGATATCAAGTCCTTCGGCGGCGAGGATGATTCGCGTCTGACCTCCGAACTGATGGAAGCGCTCGCCGATCCGCTGTTCGAGGGGCAGGATGTGAAGGCCTCCGATGTCCGCGATCTTGTCTCGACCCTGCCGTCGGTCGGCAAGGCGCTGCTTGCGCTCTATCATGCCTATCAGCGTGGCGGGGCAGCCAATGCCTTCAGTTCCGACGATATGGACGGCGAGGGCCAGCCGGCGGCGCTCCCCTCCGAGGAGGTGACCGAGTTCCTCCAGCGCCGGCTCAATCACCTGCCGGAACTGGAGGAGGCGGCTGAGACGCTGTGGGTCGACAACGGGCTGGCGCTGTTCACGCTCCAGCAGGATCTGGTGAAGGTGCTCAACCAGCGCTTCGCCGTCGATGTCGAGATCGTACCGGCCGATGCTATGCCGGGCCTGTTGCGGGCCTACAATCCGCTGACCCGCCGCCTGCTGCTGTCCGAAATGCTGCCGCTGACCAGTCGCACGTTTCAGTTGGCACACCAGATCGCCTTCCTCGGCTTCCGCCGCGAGATCGAGACGATCATTTCGGGCGGCAAGTTCTCGACGCCGGAGGCCGATTCGCTGGCCCGCACCGCGCTGGCCAATTACTTCGCTGCCGCTGTGATGATGCCCTACGGCCGCTTTCTCGATGCGGCGCGCGCCTCGCGCTATGATCTCGACGTGTTGCAGCATCGCTTCGCCGTCTCGTTCGAACAGGCCTGCCACCGGTTGACGACGCTGCGTCGCCCTGGCGCCGAGGCGATCCCGTTCCATCTCATCCGCGTCGACATCGCCGGCAACATTTCCAAGCGCTTTTCGGCCTCCGGCATCCATATCGCCCGCTTCGGCGCCGCCTGCCCGCGCTGGAATGTCTACGATGCCTTCGCCACGCCCGGCATGCTCCGCGTGCAGGTCTCGCGGATGCCCGAGGGCCAGACGTTCTTCTGTGTCGCGCGGTCGATTTCCACCGCAGGACGGCTGATTTCGCGCGGCGGCCTGCCCAACCGCGTCGGGCAACTGTCGATCGGGCTTGGCTGCGCCGCGCATTTTGCCAAGGACATCGTCTATGCCGACGGGCTGAACCTTGAGGACCCGCAGATCGTCACGCCGATCGGCGTCTCCTGCCGCACCTGCCCGCGCACCGATTGCTCGGACCGGGCGATGCCCTCGCTCGCCCAGCGGCTGGAAATCGACGAGAACCGGCGCGGCATGAGCACCTACGCTTTGGCGACCTGACGCAGGCGGCAGGCTGGAATTGCGCCGCCAAACCGCTTATGGCAGGGCAACCGAATTGCACGGAGATGCCCGATGGCCACCAAACTCGACCAGCTCAAAGCGATGACCACCGTGGTGGCCGACACCGGCGACATCGCCTCGATCGCCGCCTTCCAGCCGACCGATTGCACCACCAACCCGACGCTGATCCTGAAAGCGGCCCAGATGCCGGCCTATGCGGCGATCGTCGACGAGGCGGTGGCCTGGGCGCGGGCGAAGGGTGGCGATACGGCCGCGGTGGCGGCCGCCGCCTGCGACCGGCTGGCGGTCTCGTTCGGCGCCGAACTGACGCGGCTGGTCCCAGGCCGCGTCTCGACCGAGGTTGATGCCGACCTTTCCTTCGATACCGCCCGTACGGTCGACAAGGCGCGCGCCATCATCGCCGCCTATCAGGCGCGCGGCATCGGCCGCGAGCGCATCCTGATCAAGATCGCCGCGACATGGGAAGGGATTCAGGCGGCAAAAATCCTGCAGAAGGAAGGGATTGACTGCAATCTGACGCTGCTGTTCAGCCTCGTCCAGGCTGCCGCCTGCGCCCAGTCGGGCGTGTTCCTGATCTCGCCGTTCGTCGGCCGCATTCTCGATTGGTACGCCAGGTCGACCGGCCAGACCTATACCGCAGAGACCGATCCCGGCGTCCTGTCGGTGCGCCGGATCTACCAGTATTACAAGGCCCACGGCCATGCGACCGTGGTGATGGGTGCCTCCTTCCGCAACCTCGGCGAGATCGAGGCGCTCGCCGGGTGCGACCGGCTGACCATCGCCCCCGCATTGCTGGAGCAGCTTCAGGCCGATGAAGGCCACCTCGCCCGCGCGCTGGCCCCCGCCACCGGCGGCGACAGGCCTGCCGTGGTGGCCACAGACGAGGCCAGCTTCCGCTGGCAGATGAACGAGGATGCGATGGCGACCGAAAAGCTATCGGAGGGCATCCGCCTGTTCGCCAAGGATCTGGCCGCCCTGCGCGCGATGGTGGCAGCCCGCGCCGCCTGAGATGCCGGACCGTTCGTCGGACCGGGCATCCGCGCGAGACTGAACATCTGAACGCCGTGTCGAACCTGTATGGTTCGGCGCGGCGTTGTCGTGTTCGGCGGGGTGCACGGCGCGGCGGCCATGATGCAACGGCAGGCTTGATCATATTAGATTTATCGAATATTAGAAAGAGGCCATTCACCGTCCATCCCGGGAGCACACCATGCCTTCGCTCACGTCACGATCCTGGTCGCCCTATGTGGCCGGCGTCGTCATCGGCCTTCTGCAAATTCCCGCCTTCCTGTTCATGGGCACCGCGCTCGGCACGTCCTCGTCCTATGTGACGATTTCGGCCAGTCTCGCCCAGTTCGTCGATCCTTCGATCGCGCAGATCAAATACGCCGCCAACCACATGTCGGGTGCCAAGAACTGGTGGCAGGTCGCGCTGATCGGCGGCATCGTCCTCGGCGCCTTCATCTCGTCGCGGATGTCGGGCACCCCGCGCTGGGGCGCCTCGCCGTTCTGGGCCAGGGCGATGGGCGCGCACACGCCGGCCCAGCGTTACCTGATGGCGTTCACCGGCGGCTTCATCATGGTGCTCGGCGCGCGCATTGCCGACGGCTGCACCTCGGGCCACGGCGTCTCGGGCATCGCCCAGCTTGCCATCGGCTCGTTCGTGGCGGTCACCGCCATGTTCGGGGCGGGCATCATCGCCTCCAATCTCATCTATCGCCGCGTCTGAGCCAGGCAGGAAAAGGAGAAGTCCCATGACTGTTTTTACTGCCATGCTTCTGGGTGTCGCGATGGGCGTCATCTTCGGCTTCGCGCTTGAGAAGGGCCGCGTCTGTGAGGCGGGCGTCATCGTCTGCCAGATGCAGATGAGCCGCCATGCCATGCTCAAGATGTTCCTGTCCGCCGTGATCACCGGGCTCGTCGTGCTGGCGTTTCTGGTCGGCTTCGGCTTTGCCAAGCTCAGCCCGAAGGCGACGCTGTTTGCTGCCGACATCATCGGCGGGGCGATTCTGGGTATCGGCATTGTCGTCGCCGGCGCCTGTCCCGGCACCGTGCTGGCGCAGATCGGCACCGGCTACAAGGATGCGATCTTCACCTTTGTCGGTGGCCTGTTCGGCGCGCTGGCCTTCACCTATGCCGAGCCAACGCTGCTCAAACCGATCCTCACCGCCGGCTCCTATGGCAAGATGACGCTCGACCAGCTCCTCGGACTGCCGTTCCCCGTCGTGGCGCTGGCGCTTGCGGCAGTACTCGCCGGCATTCTGGTATGGCTGGAAAAAATCTCGCCGTGGCAGGACGAGGTTGGTCCGCAGGGCGACGGACTGCCGGCCGAGACGGCCCGGCGCGAGCCCGTGGCTGCCCCGGCAGCATAAGCTCAGCCCCATGACAAACCGGAAGGCGCCCGCTGTGGCGCCTTTCTTTTTGCTCCGGCGCGGAAAACCCCGCTTTTCCTTTTGCGGCAGGCGCGCTATTGCCCGGCAATGACCACGCACCCGATCGACAATATCCGCAATTTTTCCATCGTGGCCCACATCGACCACGGCAAGTCGACGCTCGCCGACCGGCTGATCCAGCACACCGGCACCGTGGCGCTGCGCGACATGTCCGAGCAGATGCTCGATTCGATGGATATCGAGAAAGAACGCGGCATCACCATCAAGGCCCAGACTGTCCGGCTCGACTACAAGGCCGCCGACGGCAAGACCTACATCCTCAACCTGATGGATACGCCCGGCCACGTCGATTTCGCCTATGAAGTGTCGCGCAGCCTCGCTGCCTGCGAAGGCTCTTTGCTCGTGGTCGATGCGTCGCAGGGCGTCGAGGCCCAGACACTCGCCAATGTCTATCACGCGCTCGATGCCGGCCACGAAATCGTGCCGGTGCTCAACAAGATCGACCTGCCGGCCGCCGAACCGGACCGGATCAAGGAGCAGATCGAGGAAGTGATCGGGCTCGATGCCTCCGACGCCGTGCCGATCTCGGCCAAGACCGGCATCGGCATCGACCTGGTGCTCGAGGCGATCGTCAAGCGCCTGCCCCCGCCCAAGGGCGATGAGACGGCGCCGCTGAAGGCGCTGCTGGTCGACAGCTGGTACGATGTCTATCTCGGCGTCGTGGTGCTGGTGCGGGTCATCGACGGGGTGCTGAAAAAAGGCTCCGACATCACGATGATGGGCACCAAGGCCCGTTATCAGGTCGACAAGATCGGCGTGTTCAAGCCCAAGATGCTCGATGTCGAGCGGCTGGGGCCGGGTGAGGTCGGGTTCATCACCGCCCAGATCAAGCAGGTCGCCGATACCCGCGTCGGCGATACGATCACCGACACGCGCAAGCCGACGGCGCAGGCGATGACCGGGTTCAAGCCGGCCCAGCCGGTGGTGTTCTGCGGTCTGTTCCCGGTCGATGCGGCCGATTTTGAGGATCTCCGCTCGGCGATGGGCAAGCTCAGGCTGAACGACGCCAGCTTCTCGTACGAGATGGAAACCTCGGCCGCGCTCGGCTTCGGCTTCCGCTGCGGCTTTCTCGGCCTGCTCCACCTTGAGATCATTCAGGAGCGGCTGGAGCGCGAGTTCAACCTTGATCTGATCGCCACCGCGCCGAGCGTCATCTACAAGCTGGCAATGCGTGACGGCACCGAGGTGGAGATGCACAACCCGGCCGACATGCCGGATACGATGCAGATTCTCGAAATCCAGGAGCCGTGGATCAAGGCGACGATCCTGACGCCGGACGAGTATCTCGGCAGCATCCTCAAGTTGTGTCAGGACCGGCGCGGCAACCAGATCGATCTCAACTACGTCGGCAAGCGCGCGATGGTGGTCTATGACCTGCCGCTGAACGAGGTGGTGTTCGATTTCTACGACCGGCTGAAGTCGATCTCCAAGGGCTATGCCTCGTTCGACTACACGCTGACCGACTACAAGCCCGGCGATCTGGTGAAGATGTCGATTCTCGTCAATGACGAGCCGGTGGATGCGCTGTCGATGATGGTGCATCGCACGCGAGCCGAAGGGCGCGGCCGGGCGATGTGCGAGAAGCTGAAGGAGCTGATCCCCCAGCATCTGTTCAAGATCCCGATCCAGGCGGCGATCGGCGGCAAGATCATCGCGCGCGAGACGATCTCGGCGCTGCGCAAGGACGTGACCGCCAAATGCTACGGCGGCGACGTCAGCCGCAAGCGCAAGCTGCTCGACAAGCAGAAAGAGGGCAAGAAGCGCATGCGGCAGTTCGGCAAGGTCGATATCCCGCAGGAAGCCTTCATCGCCGCGCTGAAGATGGATAGTTGAGGCTCACGCGTCTGCCGGCAGCAGCAGCAGGTCGGTGTCGTCGGGCCGGGCACCGGCTGCCGTCAGCATGGCATGGACCTGACCGCGATGATGCGTCTGGTGGTTGAACAGGTGCACGACCGCGCTCCAGCGCGAGGTGCGCCTCACACCGCCGGCGCTTGCCGAGGTCCAGATCAGATCGCCGGCCAGCCACGCGGCATCCAGCGAAGCGGCCCAGTCCGCCAGCCGGTCATCGAATGCGCGACGCCGGATGCACAGATCGTCCCAGTCATCGGCAAACCCGGTCGTGCCGGGAAAGACACCACCCG
>CALCZO010000029.1 GCA_937903315.1 uncultured Alphaproteobacteria bacterium | reverse complement strand
CCGAGCGGCGCCCGGAGAACGAAGAGAATGCGCAAGCCGCTCATGGAACGGACCTTTCGATGAGGGCCTAGAAGTAGCGTTCCTTGACGACAACGGTGTCGCCCGGCCGGATCGGCGTTGTCACCGGCACGTTGACGGTGACCAGATCGCCGTTGACCACGCGGGTCACCTCGGCGTAGGTCCGCGCCGCGCGCGGGGCGTAGCCGCCGGCAATCGCCACGGCGGTCTGGATCGTCATGTTGTTGACGTAAGGGTACTGGCCGGAGGTGGTGACCTCGCCAAGGATGAAGAACGGCCGGTAGGCATCGACCTCGGCGCTGACCTTCGGCTCGCGCAGGAAGCCGTTGCGCAGCTTGGCCTCGATCGCCCGCTCCAGCTGCGGCGTCGTCAGTCCGCGCGCATCGACCGCGCCGATCAGCGGCATCGAGATGCGGCCCTGCCCATCGACCGCATAGACGTTCGACAGGGCATCCTGCCCGAACACGATGATCCTGAGTTTGTCCCCTGCATTGAGCATGTAGGGCTCGTGCAGGCTGGCCTGAAGCGCATCCGGCGGCATGATCGGCGGCGTGCAGCCGGCGAGGGTGACGGCCAGAAGCGCGGCGAGGGCTGTGACGGGACGTTTCATGGGTATTCGGGACTCGAAAGGAGAACAGCGTTATCGCGTCCCGAGCATCGCCGTTTATGGTTAACAACTTCCCAATTTCAGCAAAATCACCTGCCCTTAACCCGCCACTAACCATGTTCGGCCCTAATCGGCGGCATGAATGTGGAGAATCGTCGCATGCGTCAGGCTCATCCTGCCGATTTCGGGCAGATGCCGGAGGGGGATACCTCTCTGGCCAGCGTATTTTCGGAACTCAACCGGAAGAAGCGCTGGATCATCCTGCCGACGTTTCTGGCGTTGGTCGGCTCGGTGCTGTTCGTCAATCTCGTGACACCGAAATACACCGGCGAGGCGCGTGTTCTGCTGGAAAACCGCGACAGCTATTTCACCCGTCCTGACAAGGAACAGCG
Organism: uncultured Alphaproteobacteria bacterium; assembly: GCA_937903315.1. GTDB lineage: Bacteria > Pseudomonadota > Alphaproteobacteria > Rhizobiales > Beijerinckiaceae > JAIUNP01. Next base: position 6,301 of record CALCZO010000029.1, on the reverse strand, counting down.
TGGCACCGATCCTCCGCTCGATTCCGAGGCGGTGCAGAGCCAGGTGCAGACCATCATGTCGCGCGATATCGCCAAGGTGGCGATCAAGAAGCTCGATCTCGCCTCACGCGAGGAATTCGATCCGGTGAAGAAGGACCCCGGCGCGCTCAAGCGCGTGCTGGTCCTGCTCGGCCTGTCGAAGGACCCGCTCGCCGTCTCGCCTGACGAGCGGGTGCTGGAGAATTATTTCGAGAAGCTGCTGGTCTTCAACGTCGGCAAGTCTCGCGTGATTTCGGTCGAGTTCTCGTCGAAAGACCCGGAACTGGCCTACAAGGCGGCCAATACCATTGCCGAGGAATACATCAACTTCCAGTCGGACGCGAAGAAGGAAACCACCCATGGTGCCGGCGCATGGCTGGCCAAGGCGATCGAGCCGATGCGGGCCCGCGTCGCCGAGGCGGAAGCCAAGGTCGAGGCCTACCGGTCGCAGTCGGGCCTGCTGATCGGTGCCAGCAACGCCACCATCGTCACCCAGCAGCTGGGCGAGATGAACACACAGATGTCGAGTGCCCGCGCGGTCCAGACCGAGTTGCAGGCCAAGGCCAAGATGATCCGCGAGGCGCTCAGGACGGGCAGGGTGTTCGAAACCTCCGAGGTGGTGAACAACGAACTGGTCCGCCGCCTGCTCGAACAGCGCGTCGGTCTCAAGACCCAGATGGCGCTGGAGGAGCGCAACCTTCTGCCCGGCCATCCGCGCATGAAGGAACTGAGCGCCCAGCTTGCCGATCTCGAAGGCCAGATCCGCACAGCGGCGGAACGCACCGCGCGCACGATGGAGAATGACGCCCGCGTGGCTGGCGCGCGCGTCCAGAGTCTGCAGGCCGAATTCGAGGCGCAGAAGAAGAACGCGGCCTCGTCGAACGAATCGGAAGTGCAGTTGCGTGCCCTTGAGCGTGAGGCCCGCGCCCTGCGCGAGAACTACGAGCAGTATCTCGCCAAATACCGCGATGCGCTGGCCCGCGACGCCGACGCCGCCGCCCCGGCCGATGCCCGCGTGATTTCCCGCGCGGTGATGCCGCAGAAGCCGGCCTTCCCCAAGAAGGTGCCGATCATCCTCCTGGCGACACTGGCGACCCTGGTGCTGTCGTGCGCGATCATCGTGACGCGGTTCCTGTTCTCGACCGATGGCGCGCAGCACGGCTATGGGCAGCCCTACTACGGCGAGGTCGCGCCGCCGCCACCGGTTCAGCCCGCGGCCGCCCCTGTCGCGCCTGCCGTCGCCCCGCCTGCGACCGCCGGATCACGGTTTGCCGCAGCACCACCGCCCCCGCCGGTTCCGACCGAGGCGGGCGAGGCGCTGATGCCGCTGGCCCAGGATCTTGCCGCGCTCAAGCAGGCCGGACAGGCACTGATGGCGTCCTGCCATGCCGAAGGCGGCGATGTCGTCTCAACGGCAACGGCGTTGCCGCTGGCCCGTCTTCTGGCACGGACCGGCTCGACCATCCTCGTCGATCTATCGGGCGCGACCGCCGAGATCGAGCAGGCCGTCGGTCGGCTCAGTCCTCCCGGCGTGACCGACATGCTCGCCGGCCTCGCCTCGTTCGGCGACATCATCCACCGCGACCGGGCGAGCCGGATGCACGCGATGCCGTTCGGCAGCCGCCGCGACATGGCTCCGGCCAGCGGGACGGAGGCCTTCGCCGACATGATCGAAGCGCTGGCGATGACCTACGATTTCGTGGTGTTCGATCTCGGCGCGTCGACCGCCGATCTGCATCACCTCGCGCCGCATCTCGGCGCGGCGATCATGGTGGCGGCGCGTGACGACAGCGATCCTGCGATCCTGCGTGCGTTCCAGCGGCTCGATGCCCGTCTGCCCGGCCGGGTGACGATCGTGGTCGAGGAGCCGGTGATGCCGGCGCCGCGTCCGGCCAACGATCCGTTCCGGCGGACCAGCAGCGCGGCCTGATCCCGTGTCAGGCTTCGGCGGCTGACGGCTCGCCGGATTTGGCCTTTTTCAGCTTGCGAACCAGCGCAATCAGCGCCTGTCCGGGCGCCGATTGCTTGACAAGCCGCTTGGCGACGATGAACGCGCTCTCGCGCAGCGCCGCCAGACGGCCGCGCAGGGTGACGGCGAGGCTGGTATCGATCAACGGCTCGGTCTGGTCGCAGATCACCATCTTGTAGCGCGATTCCCCGACGCCGAGATCGAAGGTCCGCAGCCCGCGGGCGCAGCAATCGCGGATCATCTGCATCAGCAGGCTTTCGCCCGGCGTGCAGCGCGCAACCGCATCGTCCGAATCGAAGGCTGTCACCACGCCGCTGTAGCGGATGCCATCCTCCACCGCGCCATAGATCGCCACCGGGCGCTCGTCGAGCATCAGCGCATAAAGATCAAGCACCGGCTTGCCGCGTGCATCGCGCCGCGTCGCCATGTCGGAGAGGAAGGCGCGAACGGCAGGGCTGGCGAAGGGATCGTCGATGCCCTGATCCTGAAAGCGCTCGGCCTTCTGGGCGAAGAAGGCAGTCAGGATGCCCATTGCTTCTTCATCGGTCGCAGCCTTGCGATAGGTCACCGTGCCCAGGGTCGCCAGCTTGGTGTCCTTCTGGCGCATTTTCCGGCGCCGGTCCTTGGACAGGCGGGCGGTCAGCATCGCTTCGCCGTCAGCCTCCAGCGCCAGCTTGTAGCCTGCACTCGGTGAGGCAAGCCCGCCGAGCAGCGCCATCGGATTGGCGGTGCCTTCCCATTCGAGCGGCTGGTTGCTGAAGCTGTAGAGGTCGATCCCGGCGCTGCGGCCGGCATCAAGCAGGGCGGCGCGCAAGGCCTTTCCGTCAATCCGGCCCGCGTTGCGGCCAATCAGCGGCAGATGGAAATTGCTGTGCTTGCCGCCGATGAAGCGGGCGATCCGGCCTGATCCGGTGTCATGCACGGCGAGCGGCAGCAGCAGCAGCGGCTCGCCCGACCCATCGCGCAGCACGATCAGCGCCGCGCGGGCACCTTCCGCCGCTTCGACATGGCGGAAGTAGCTCTCGACCCAGGCAAAGCCCTGATACGCCGACACCGTCCCCTCGATCGTCAGCCGGTCCCACAGGGCATGCGCCTCCTCGAACGACGACAGCACCTCGACGCCGAGCGCAAGGTCGCTGCGGGCGGCAAGGGGAGTACGGGACGAGACGACAGGGGGGTGGCCGGCGGTCGAGACGGACATGATGCTCCTCATGAAGATGGCGCGAGCATGCCGTCGCGACTGGCAACGAATCCTCAACGTCGCGGGCGCATAACCGATCAGGACGCCGATTTGCCGAACTATGGTGCACAATGAGTGACTTCCGCTACGCCACCATCTCGGCCCTGCTGACGCTGCTGCGCCTGACCGGGGCCACCCGCGCGCTGGCGCCGGCCTTCCGGGGCCGCGGTGTGATCCTGACCATGCATCACGTCCGCCCGGCGGGCGATGCGCCGTTCCAGCCCAACCGGATCCTTGAAATCACGCCCGAATTTCTCGACGAGGTGCTCGGGCTGCTGGCCGATCAGGGCTACGAGGTGGCGGCGCTCGATGAGGTTCCCGCGCGGCTGGCGAGCGAGGGGCCGCCGTTTGCGGTGCTGACCTTCGACGATGGCTACAAGGACAATGTCGACTTTGCCCTGCCGGTGCTGCGGCGTCATCGCGCGCCGTTCACCGTCTATGTCACCACGGGGTTTGCCGATGCGACCGCGCCGCTGTGGTGGCTCGATCTCGAAGAGGCGATTGCCCGGCAGGATCATGTCACGGTCTGGCTGCCCGGCGGACCGCAGCATCTGGCCACAGCAACGCCGGAGGAGAAAAAGGCCGCCTTCGAGACGATCTACTGGGCCTTGCGGCCCGGCCCCGAGGGAACCTTGCGCGACACGATCGCACGGATGGCCCATGACGCCGGGATCGATCCGCTGCTGCGCACGCGCGACCTGTGCCTGCGCTGGCACGACCTGCGGTCACTCGCGGCCGATCCGCTCTGCTCGATCGGGGCCCACACACTGACCCATCCGATGCTGGCCAAGCACGCAGAGGACGTCGCCCGCGCCGAGATTGTGGTCAGCAAGGCGATCATCGAAGAGCAGCTTGGCTGCGCGGTCCGTCACCTGTCCTATCCGGTGGGGGACGCCGGATCGGCGGGCACGCGCGAATTCACGCTGGCCCGCGCGGCGGGGTTCGAGACGGCGGTGACCACCCGCCCGGGGGTGCTGTTTGCCGAACATCGCGCCCACCTGACGGCGCTGCCGCGCATTTCGGTCAACGGCCTGTTCCAGCGCCGCGGCGATGTTGCCGCGCTGCTGTCCGGTGTGCCGACGGCATTGCAGAACCGCGGACGACGTCTGAATATCGGGTGAGGCGGGTTCAGCCCGCCTTGCGGCCGCGCTCCATCCACGAAATCAGCGGCATGATCGGCACGATCCACGCCAGCCCGGCGGTCAGATAGAAGGCCAGCTGCGTCCAGCCGCCGGCGTCCTTGAGGATCGGCTGAGCCAGCGCCATCATGACCAGCGCATAGACGATCACGAAAACGATGATGACGATCGTGCCGATCAGCGTGCGGGTGCGGCGGGTCATGGATCACCTTCGTGAACGGCAGCCATTGCTGCACGGGCTCGCGATGGTTATGTGCGGATTGACGACCCGATCAAGAGGAAACTTTCTGTCGATGTCCCGCTTCCTTCCTGCCGCCGGCCCGCTGGGTCCCGACGACGCCGGTCATGCCATCGTCCGCTACTGGCTGGTCGCGCTCGTGCTGCTGGTGTTCGCGATGGTGCTTGTGGGCGGGGCCACGCGGCTGACCGGCTCCGGCCTGTCGATCACCGAATGGCGGCCCGTCACCGGCGCGATTCCACCGCTCAATGCTGCCGACTGGGCGCTCGAATTCGAGAAGTACCGCGCCAGCCCGCAATACAGCCTGCTCAATCAGGGCATGGGGCTTGAGGACTTCAAGTTCATCTACTGGTGGGAATGGGGCCACCGGCAGCTCGGCCGGTTCATCGGCCTTGTCCACCTTGGCGGCCTGATCGGCCTTGTCGCGCTCGGTCTGGTCAGCCGCCGGCTCGCGGTGCTGCTGTTCGGCATGGGGCTGCTGCTGGCGCTTCAGGGTGCGGTCGGCTGGATCATGGTCGCCTCTGGTCTCCAGCCCGGCATGATTGCGGTCGCGCCGGTCAAGCTGACGCTGCATCTGGGCTTTGCCTGCCTCTATCTGGTCTCGCTGGTGTTTGTGGCAACCCGCCTTGCGCCCGGCCGCGACAGGCTGTCGCCAGGTCCGCGCGGCGCGGCGCTGTGGCTGCTCGGGCTGATCTTCGTCCAGATCCTGCTTGGCGGTTTCGTCGCCGGTTCCCGCGCCGGCCTCGTCTACAACACCTGGCCGCTGATGGACGGGGCGCTGATCCCGTCGTTCGCCAAGCTGTTCGCGGCGACGCCGTGGATCGAGAATTTTGTCGACAACCCGACGCTGGTCCAGTTCAACCACCGGATGATGGCCTATCTGGTGCTCGCGGTGGCGGTGGTGCAGGCGATCGCGCTGAAGCGGCGGCTGCCCGACGCGCCGGTCACACGGCGGACCATGGCGCTGGCCTCGCTGCTGGCAGGGCAGGTGCTTCTCGGCATCGTGACGCTGCTGCTGGCCGTGCCGCTCTGGGCCGGTCTGGCGCATCAGGGGCTGGCGATTGTCGCGCTGATCAAGGCGACGCACAATTTTGGACGGATCGGCTAGCCGCAGCCAGCGCCTCTCCATAGGAGCAACGCGACGCCGGGCCGTTGTGAGGGCGTCCGGCCTGCCTTGCGACAGGCCGGGCAGCCGATTACGCCGACAGCGCCTGATCGAGATCGGCGATCAGATCGGCGACATCCTCGATGCCGACCGAGATGCGCACCACATCCGGCCCGGCACCGGCGATGACCTTCTGCTCGTCGGTCAACTGGCGGTGGGTGGTCGAGGCCGGATGGATGACGAGGCTGCGCGTATCGCCGACATTGGCCAGATGCGAGAACAGCTTGAGGTTGGCCACCAGCTTGATGCCGGCGTCATAGCCGCCCTTGAGGCCGAAGGTGAACACCGCACCCGCGCCCTTCGGCGAGTACTTCTGCGCCAGCGCATGGTACTTGTCGCCCTTGAGGCCGGGATAGCTGACCCAGTTGACCGCCGGGTGTTTGGCGAGATGCTCGGCCACCGCCAGCGCGTTGTCCGAATGGCGCTGCATGCGGAGCGGCAGCGTCTCGATGCCGGTCAGCAGCATGAAGGCGTTGAACGGCGACAGGGCCGGGCCGAGATCGCGCAGGCCGAGCACGCGGCAGGCGATGGC
>CALCZO010000028.1 GCA_937903315.1 uncultured Alphaproteobacteria bacterium | reverse complement strand
TCCAGAAATACAACCAGCGACGAAAATGCAACTGGTAATCGTCCCAGAGCGAAGGCCAGCAGGCCCTGTCCCGCCGCTTGCGAGATGAGGGCAAGTCCGGCGAGGACGGCCCAGCCGGCGGCAGATCGCGGCATGATATCGCCCTCGACGATCAGCGCCGCCACCAGAAGGCAGACGGCGGTGACGGCGGTTGAATAAAACGTGATCCGCGCCGGACCGGCAAAACGCCGGGCGCGCGTGATGGCGACGATATACAGCCCGAAAAACAGCGACGTAGCCAGGGCCTCGAGGTCGCCGATGAGCCGGTCCGGCGCAATCCCGAGCGTATCGCGGATCAGGAAGACGCCGCCGATGATGCACACGCCGAGGCCGCCAAGTTCGGCGCGACGCAACCGGTGGCCGAACACGGCTGCGGACACGATGAACACCCAGACGGGAGCCATCGTTGCCAGCAGGGTCGCGTTGGCGACGCTGGTGTGCAGGATCGACAGATGCCAGAAGATCAGATCGCCGGAAAAGAACAGCCCGGACAGAATCAATGCGGCGAGAAAATCGCGCCCGCCATGCGGCAACGGTTCGTCGGCCAGCTTCTGCCACAGCCATAGCGGCGGCAGGGCCAGCGCGACGCGCCAGAACGCGCTCGCAAACGGGCCAACATCGGCCAGACGGACGAAAATCGGCGAGAACCCCATGGCGAGCGCGCCTGTCACCAGCGCGAGGAAGGCAAACGACTGGGGGCGCGTCTCAAACATTCATCGTCCTGAACAGGGGCAAGACGGGTGTGGTACGGCGGGAATGCCGCCGCGTCGAGTCCCGGCCGTGCGGATTCAGCAACCATGCCCTTGCGCAAAGTGCGCCGTTCGGGAAAGCGTTCGGGAATAGAATGATGCCACCCGAATCAGGATTTTTCGGGTGCCGGCCCTGCGGCTTGCGCCCCCCTCAAGGATGAGATTGACCATGGACGAGATCACCAATGCCACGGCCGGCCAGCTGAAGGCCTTCATCGAGCGGATCGAACGGCTCGAAGAAGACAAGAAAGCCATCACCGACGACATCAAGGATGTCTATGCGGAGGCCAAGGGCAACGGGTTTGACGTCAAGGTGCTGCGCAAGATTGTCTCGATCCGCAAGCAGGATCAGAACGAGCGCAAGGAAGAGGACGAAATCCTCAGCCTGTACATGCAGGCCATCGGCATGGAGGCCTGACGGCAGGCCCAGCTGCCGCTGCCTTACTGGCCGTTCTGCGTAAATCCGACGTGCATGGGACGCGAGAGCGTGCCGGAAAAGCCCTGCGCGGCGGCGGCGCTGTCCGCGCCGAACCGGCTGGCGGCGATGCCGGAGCCGACACTGTCCCGGACACTCGGCACTTCGACGCGTGCCGGCGCGCGCGGCCTGTCGACAGCAAGGGCGACATGGCCGACGAGGCTGGCAAGGCCGCTCTGGTCGAGCCGGACCGGATGGATCGTCGCGGGGCGGCGCGGCTGGGCCACGGGTACGGCGGCTGCACCAACGACCGGTCCGGTCGAAGCGGTCATGATCGGGCGGACGGGCGGGGCGGGGACGCGCGCCGGTGCGTAGGCGGTGGTCACCGCAGGCAAATCGGCCGGTGCTGTTCCTGCGGTGATCGCGGCCGGCAGGGCCGAGCGATCAAGCCCGGCTGATCCGGCGAGCGCCAGAGCCGTCGGCTCGGGGCGCATCGGCGGTAGCGGGACCGAGGCCGGCTGAAGCGCGGAGGACGCCGCGACCGGTTCCGGCGTCTCGGCCAGCGCAACCATTGCCGGCCGGATCGGCGGGACAGGAACACTGGCTTGGGTCAGCGCGGCGAAGACGGCCTCGTCCGGACGGCGCGGCGGCAGCGGCGCGGCTTTCAGCGCTTCAGGGGCTTTTTCGGCCGCCGGCTTCGGGGCATCCTCGATCGGCTGCGGTTTGGGTGCGGGTGCGCGCGTCTGGGTAACGACGGGCTGGGCAACCGGCTGCTGGATGACGCCGGGCTGGGCGATGGCGTAGACCGAGCCGCTGTCGATCGACGGGGCGGAGAGCGCGGCCACCTGCTGCGGAGCAGGCTGACGTGCATTGCTCGCGGTGCGGCGCGAGCGGGGCGTTGTGACCTCGACCTCCTCGTCCTCGCCGCCGAACAGCGCCGCCCAGAGGCTGCGGCGGGGGCTGGTGACGTCGGCAAACGAAATCGCCGAGCCGCCGCGCGACTGGATCTGGGCCAGTGCCGCCTCATAGCCAGGCAGCGGCGTGCCGTCGGCCGGCAGGTGAACGGTCTTGCCATCGGGGAACAGCCGTTCAAGCTGGTGACGCGGCATGCGCGGCCACGAGCGGACGGAGCCGACATCGAGATGAACGAACGGCGTGCCGGCGGTCGGGTAATAGCCGACACCGCCATTCTGCAGCCGCATGCCGATCTCGCGGACCTTGGCCATCGAGACATCCGGCATGTGCATGTCCATCGCCTTGCCGGCCATATGCTGGCTCTGCTTGGCGACCGCGCTGGAGCGCCGGCGCAGCATCGCGTTGGTCGAGGGCGAGCGATAGGCCGAGACAACGCGGATGGGTGCCGTCGAGCCGACCTCGCGCCATGTCGCCCAGACGATGTCGAACAGGCGCGGGTCCATCGTCGTCTGCTCGTCCTTGCGCCAGTCGCGCAGGAACCAGTTCAGCTTGTCGAGCGCGCCCCGATCGTAGGTTCCGGAGCGCCGGAACGTCACGGTGATGCTTTCCTGTGTGTGGGCATGATAGAGACTGAGCGTGCGCGTATCGCCATTGGCCACAGCGTTCTGGGTCTGACTGGGGCCAACAAGCACAAGGGCTGCCAGCAGCGCAGCCGTGGCGCGCGCGACAAACCGTCCAGATGCTGAGGCTCGTGTCTGCAATTCCATCAAATCCGGTCACCCCTCGGTCCGCAGCAGGACGGTCATCCGGCAGCAGATCGGCGCTCACGACAGTTGTATGGCGAGGTTAACGGCAGGTTAACCCCGGGCGGCAGACCGGCACATTCCATGCGCGCTGATCAAGGACCCGGTCCATCGCCGGGGATCATGGCAAAAAAACGTCCGGAACGCGACGGTGCGACCGATTCATCTTCTATTGAGGTTACCGCGCGCCGTCGTTGCGGCGGGTCAAAGCCCGAGTATCGACTTCATCCGGCGGTTGTGACCGTAGAGATCCGGGAAATTGACCAGTTCGCCGCTGCCATCGACGAAGGTCGTGAAATAGGCCAGATGGACCGGGACATGCTGCTCCAGCCGGACATTGCGCTCCGGGCCGCCGATCATCGACTTCAACTGGCGCTCGGAATAGGTCTCGCCCATCAGGGCATCAGCCAGAGCGAAGGGGTTTTCAACCCGGACGCAGCCGTGGCTGAAGGCCCGCACATCGCGTGAGAACAGGCCGCGGCTCGGGGTGTCGTGCAGATAGACAGCGTGCTCGTTGGGGAACATGAACTTGATGTGGCCGAGCGCGTTGCGCTCTCCCGGCGGCTGGCGGATGGCGACCGAGCGCGCCCCGCCCGACCAGTCGATGGTGGCCGGATCGACGACCTTGCCACTGCGCACAACCTGAAGGCCGCGCGCCTGCAATGCATAGGGGTTCTTCTGCAGCAGCGGCAGCATTTCCTTGAGCGCGATCGACGGCGGCACGTTCCAATACGGATTGACGACCAGAAACTGCACCTTGTCGGAGAAGATCGGCGTCGGCGTCTGCGGCTTGCCGACGATCACGCGGGTCTGGAACGCCCGCTCGCCATTGCGCTGGAAGGTCAGTGCGAAGCTCGGGATGTTGACGAAGACATGGGAGGCGCCGAGATCAACCGGCAGCCAGCGCCAGCGTTCCATGTTGGCGATCACGTCGCCGATGGCGTCACCGCGTGACGCCTCGCGCACCGGCGGCCCGCCGAGGGCGGCGACCGTCGCCGCATCAAGCCGGCCATTGGCCTTCAGTCCACGTGCCTGCTGTGCCGCGCGGACGGCGGCAACCAGATCGCGGTCATACCGCATGTGGGCCACAGCCGGTAGCCCGAGAACCGAGCGCAGCACCGGCACCCGGTCATCGACCATGCCGAGCCGCAGCGTGGCGCCATGGGTCAGGCCGTTGCCCGGCACTTCGGGCGCCGGTGCCCTGGCGGTGCGCAGACTGGCGAGCTTGGCCTTGAGTGCGTGATAGCCGGCGTGACGCGGATGATAGGCTTCGAGCGCGCGGGCAGGATCGGTCCCGCTGACAAGGCCCTCGATCACCGAGCGCGCCTCGGGCAGCGACGGCGTGGCGGTGATCAGCTTTGAAATCTCGCGCGGGTTGAGCCGGCCACCGCGCGCATCGCGGGCATACTGCACGGCGGCGACACTCAGCGCGACATCGCGCAGTGCCGGCTCGCCAGTCCGCACCGCCGTGCGCAGCATCAGCGAACGGCGCGGCTCCATCCCGTGCTCGTCGGCCCGTTCGATGAGGCCAAGCACGGCGGTCGCCCGCGTCGACAGTGCGGCTCCATCGAGCCAGAGCGGGGCGTGGCCCCGGTCCGTGTAAAATGCCCGCAGGGTATCGAGCACGCCGGCCGGCACCGCCTGCATCCGGCCGATCTGGTCGAAGGCCGCCTCGACAGCGCCAGCATCGAGTGCCGCAGTAGCGGCGGCCGGCGCGGCCGGCACCGGCGCGGGCAGGGGCGGCAGCGGGGCGGCGATCACGGGCGGCCGCGCCGGCAGGTCCGCCGGCTGCATGACGATGACCGGGGGCGCGGGGAGTGCGGGCTGCGATGCCGCCGGTCTGGCGGCGGGCGCAGACGGGACGGGCGTTGCCAGCATGATCGCATCCGGCGGGGGCAGCGACTGAGCCGGCGCATCGGGGATCGCCACCTCGACGGCGGGAAGATCCGGGGCTGCAATGTCCGCCACGACCGGGGCCGGAGCGGAAAACTCGGTCCGGTCGCTGCTGACCGTCACCTCGACGTCGGGCAGCGCCTCGATCGACTGGCCAAGCCGCGAATCGTACTGGAGTTGCGCCTTCAGCGTCATCGACGCCGCCATCAGGAGCATGGCCGCCGCAAGTGTGACGCTCCGACAATCCGGCATGGGCCCCTCGTTCTCACGCTGATTCGCTCAGGAGCCAGATATAGCGCCGAAACGA
>CALCZO010000027.1 GCA_937903315.1 uncultured Alphaproteobacteria bacterium | reverse complement strand
TCGAGCCGTTCCATCCGACGTTCCATTTCGGCGAAATGGTCAGCACGGTCGAGGTTCGGGGCACCGCTGATGCACCTGAGTTTCTGGTCACCAGCGATGCGGGAACCACTTTTCTCGCCAAGACCATCCTGATCGCTGCCGGCGGTGGCTCATTCCAGCCCAAGAAGCCGCCGATCGAGCAGATCGATGCCTATGAAGGCACAAGCGTGTTCTATGCCGTGCGGAAGATGGAGATGTTCCGCGACCGCAAGGTGCTGATCGTCGGCGGCGGTGATTCGGCTCTGGACTGGGCGCTGAACCTTCAGCCGATTGCCCGTCGCGTCACCATCCTGCACCGGCGCGACGAGTTCCGCGCCGCGCCTCACTCGGTCGAGCAGATGCGGGCGCTGGTTGCCAGCGGCCAGATGGACTTGCGCATCGGGCAGGTGACGACCCTGAACGGTGCGGCGCCGCAGCTTGACGGCGTGACATGCCGCGACAATGACGGAGCCAGCTTCACGATCGATGCCGACCGGATGCTGCCGTTCTTCGGTCTGACGATGAAGCTCGGGCCGATCGCCGACTGGGGGCTCAACCTCACCGAGAACCTGATCGCGGTCGATACCGAGAAATTCGAAAGCAACGTGCCGGGCATCTTCGCGGTGGGCGACATCAACACCTATCCCGGCAAGCTCAAGCTGATCCTGTCGGGTTTCCACGAGGCGACGCTGGCGGCCCAGAAGGTCAACCGCTACGTCAATCCGGGCAAGCGGGTCATCTTCCAGTACACAACGTCGTCGACAGCACTGCAACGCAAGCTTGGCGTGGCGTGACCTAACGGAGGATCAGACGGTCGAGCAGCACCACGGGATCGCCCGGCGCCTCCATCCCGCGCACGTCGAGCGAGATCCTGAGGCCAGCGTCGGTCGTCTCCAGCGTGAACAGGTGATAGGCGGCGCGATGGGCCGGGTCGCCCGGAATGGCCGACGCCGAGGCAACGCCGACGACCGGGATCGTGCTGCCGGACGGGCCGGGCAGATGAGCGAGCGAATGCTTGTGATTATGGCCATGCACGATCAGATCGGCGCCATGGCGGGCAAGGATGGCTTCGAGCGCTGCGGCATCGCGCAGGCCCCTGAACAGGCGGGCACCGCCGCGATGGGGCGGGTGATGGATCATCAGCACGATGGCGCGCGCGCGTGCGCGCACCTGCGGCAGCAGGGCGTCGAGCCGGTCGAGCTGATCACGGCCGAGCGCGCCGCTGGCCAGAAACGGCAGCGTCGGGATGGCCGACGACAGGCCGACCAGCGCAACACCATCGCGCATCCTGAGATAGGGAAACGTCACCTCGCCATCGTCGCCGGTCATCCATGCGCCGAACCGCGCGGACATGGCCGCCAGCGAACCGCCGACATAGGCGTCATGGTTGCCCGGAACGATGCTCATCCGGTCCGGCGGGGCCAGCGTGGCGAGGCGGGTGGCGGCCAGATCGAACTCGGCGGCCATGCCGATGTTGACGAGATCGCCGCCCAGAATGATGTGATCGGGTGCGGTGCGTGCCAAATCGCTTGTGATCGCCTCCAGAACCGCCATGTTGTGGATGGCATGGCGGCTGGTGTGCCAGTTCCAGTAGCCGGTCAGCCGCTTTCCCGCCAGTTCGCGCCAGGACGGGCGGGGCGGCGGGCCGATGTGGGGATCGGACAGATGGGCGAGATGAAAACGCAACGGCTGGCTCGATCCGCGCTTGAGGACGTTGTCGTGTTTCCTGCCTTGACGCTTGCGTCAAGGGCCTGACAGGCAATTTCGGGGAGAATTGATGACTGAAACGCCCGCCGAACGGCCCGAACGCCGCTGGGTGACGTGGATCGCCCATACGATCTTCCGCTTTTCCCGGCCGATGACGCTGGGCGTGCGGGGCATCGTCGTAGACGCCGACCGCCGGGTGTTTCTGGTCCGCCATACCTATGTACCCGGCTGGCACCTGCCCGGAGGCGGGGTCGATGCCGGCGAGACGCTGGAAGCGGCTCTGGCCAAGGAACTGGCCGAAGAGGGGCATATCCGGCTGACCGGTCCGCCTGTCCTGCATGGCGTCTTTTTCAACCGCCATGTCTCGCGGCGCGATCATGTTGCGGTCTATGTGGTCCGCGCGTTCGTTCAGGACAGGCCGCGCCTGGCCGACAGGGAACTGGCCGAAACCGGGTTTTTTGCCCTCGATTCCCTGCCGGAGCGAACGACACAGGGCACGCGGCGACGGCTCGCCGAAGTGTTTTCCGATGTGCCGCGCACGCCCGACTGGTGAGGCTTTTTTTGGCGTATGCCCCATGCTAGAGGCGTTGGCGCCAGCCGGCTCTTTACCGCGCGGGGCGATTTCATCCATTGTCGCGGAGCAGGGCCTTGTGCCTGCCGCGTGCGAGGCCGACCTGCCGCCATGTCCGATCTCAAGATCACGCTCATGCATGAGTCCCCCGGCGATGCCGAGGCGGTGGAACAACTCAATGGCCGGGCCTTCGGGCCGGGGCGATTCGCGCGATCGGCCGAGCGCGTGCGCGAGGCATCGCCGCCGGACCTCAGCGTCAGTTTCGTGGCGCGGGTGGCGACGTTGCTGGTCGGATCGCTGCGCCAGTCGCGCATCCGGATCGGTACCATGCCGGCGCTGATGCTCGGCCCGCTGGCGGTCGAGCCGGCGTTCCGCTCACGCGGCATTGGCCGCCAGTTGATCGAGCGCGGGCTGGAGGAGGCCGGGGCGCTCGGCTACCGGCTGGTCCTTCTGGTCGGTGATGAACCCTATTACGGTCGGCTCGGTTTCCGGCGCGTGCCGCCGGGGCGCATCATCATGCCCGGCCCGGTCGATCCGGCGCGCCTGCTGCTCCATGCCACCGACGAGGACGCGCGGGCTCAGGCGTCCGGTCCGGTGCGCCCGGCCTGACCGGGACGCGCGCGGCTGCGGCCTTCGCGCAGCCATGTGCCGATCAGCGGCACCAGCATCAGCAGCAGGCCAAGCCCGCCGCTGGCGATGGCGATCAGACTGATCCCGCGCACGACGGAGGCTTCCGTCGGCTTCAGCCCGATGAAGTCTGCGCCTGCAAAGCGCGTGCCGCTGCGGATGTCGACGAGCCGCGGCACCACCACCTCGCCCCCGCGATCGAGCCTGCGGACCGAGCCGCCTGTTTCCTCGGCGATGGGCTCCAGCCGCCGCGTGGTCGACACAACCTCCATGAATTCCTTGGGGTTGGCCGGCCCGGCGTTGGCATAGGCGATCAGGCCATCGTTGGCCGCCTTGTAAAGGCCGGCCCGGCGCAGGGCGACGCTGGCGCGCCAGAGGCCGGGTTCTGCCTCGGTCATCGTCAGGGTCAGCCGCTCGCCGCCGGGCAGGGTCAGGTCGACATCGCCGGGCTTTTCACCGATCGTGCGCCGCTCGACCGTCAGCTGCTTGCCGCGTGCGGCGAGGCGCAGGGCCTCCTCCTCAAGGTCCGGCTCCTTCATCAGCCAATGGACGATGCGGCGCTGGAGATCGAGATAGGGGCCGCCGCCGGCATAGCCGCGCGCCCACAGCCAGACCTGATCGGACAGGAACAGCGCGACGCGGCCCTTGGCCTCACGCTTGAGAATCAACAGCGGATTGTCGGCCGCGCCGGTCATCACCACATGGCCGTCACGCGCCCTTCCGGGCAGCTGGCGAAACCATGGTCCCCAGGCGGGCTCGTCGCCCGATCCCTCGGCGGGACGGGCGCCTTCGAGCTTGCGTGTCACGGGATGGCGCTCGCCCAGCACCGTGACGCGCGGGCGGAACACCTCTTCCAGCGGCATCGTTCCGAGTTCAGCCGGAATGATGGTGCGCAACGGGGTCGACATCAACCCGCCGCGACTGAGCAGTTCGGGGCCTGCTGCCACGAGAATCTGCCCGCCCTCGCGGACGTAACGCACCATGTTCTGGAAATAGCTCGCCGGCAGAAATGTCTGGTTCGAGTAGCGATCGAGAATGATCAGGTCGAATTCGGCAATCTTCTGCTGGAACAGTTCGCGGGTCGGAAACGCGATCAGAGAGAGTTCGGCGGTCGGCGTGCCGTCCTGCTTCTCCGGCGGTCGCAGGATGGTGAAATGAACCAGATCGACGTTCGGATCGGCCTTGAGCAGGTTGCGCCATGTCCGTTCGCCGGCATGCGGTTCGCCCGAGACGAGCAGGACGCGCAGCTTGTCGCGCACACCTTCCACCGGCAGCGCGACGATATTGTTGAGCGTGGTCAGTTCGCCCTCGGCCGTCTCGACCAAGGCCTCGAACACGTTCAGTCCGGCCCGGTCGATCCTCAGCGGCAGGCGGACCGGCGTGTCGGGGCGGACGGCGCGGGCGTAGATTTCCTCGCCGTCGCGGCGGATGCTGAGCCGGAGAAGCTCGGCGCTGCGCCCTTCGCTGACGACGCGCACCGTTGCCTGGATGTCCTTGCCGACGATGCCGAAGCGCGGCGCCTCGACGATCTCGATCCGCCGGTCGAATTCGCCTGTCCGGCCGGTGATCAGCGCATGAAACGGCGCATGAAAGCCGCGGGCGCGCAGCGAGGACGGCACATCGTGGACGACGCCGTCGGTCACCGCGATGATGCCGGCCAGCCGCTCGGCCGGGACATCGGCCAGAGCGCCGCCGAAGGCCTCGAACAGATGGGTTCCGTCGCCGTCGGCTTCGCGTTCGAACACCTCGACGGTGCGCAGGATGGTGTTCGGCCGCGCCCTGATCCGCTCTTCCATCGCGCGGGCGACCGTGTCGGTCACGGCGGCCCGGTTGTCGATCGTCTGGCTGCCCGTCCGGTCAACGACGAGGGCCACGACTTCGGGCAGGCCCTCGCGCTCTTCGTTGACGAGGCGCGGGTCGGCGAGCGCGAGGATCAGCAACAGGCTTGCGGCAAGGCGGACAAGGCCGCCGCGCTTGCCGGCCCGGATCAGCAGCGCGCACAGGACGATCGCCACCAGCGCGAGGCCGGCCAGCACCGGCCATGGCAGGAAGGGATCGAAGGCAAGGGCCAGTCTGGAGGTCATGACGGTCACTGCCCCAACCGTTCGAGAAGCGCCGGGATATGGACCTGATCAGCCTTGTAGTTGCCGGTCATCGCATACATCACAAGGTTGATGCCGGCGCGCATCGCCATTTCGCGCTGGCGCGGCTCGCCGGGGACCAGCGGAAAACGCGGCTGTCCAGCGCGGTCGACCGCCCAGGCCGCGGCCAGATCATTGGAGGTGATGATGACTGGAGAGACGCGATCGCCGGCGCGGGCCGGGCGCTTGTCGCTGTCGGTCGCGCGGGGCATCGACTCGACCCAGGTTTCGCCCTGCGCATAGCGCCCGATCAGCCGGTCAAGGAGGTAGAACGTCTTGGTCAGCACATGGTCGCGCGGGATCGGTTCGATCTGCGGGATATCGAGCGTCGCCAGCATCTGGCGCAGGCGCCGGTTTTCCATCGTCGTACCGCTGCTGGTGGCCAGCGCACTGGCGTCGCGGGTGTCGAAAATCACCGTGCCGCCGTTCTTCATGAACTGGTCGATCCGGCGCATTGCCGCCTCGCCGGGGGCAGGCCGGTCCGGTGTGATCGGCCAGTAGATCAGTGAATAGAACACCAGTTCGTCGCGCTCGGCGTCAAGCCCAACCGGCTCGCCCGGGTCCATCGATGTACGGGCCGCCAGCGTCCGGGTCAGCGCGGCCAACCCGAGCTGGCTGGTCTCGTCGACGGTGGCATTGCCGGTGCGGATATAGGCAAGGCGCGGCTGGAGACTGGCCTCGATATCCTGCCGGCTCGGTGGCTTGCGCGCTGAGTCCTGCGCCGGAGCGGGCGAGGAGAGGACCGATGACAGGGCGACTGCGGCAATGACCAGACCAGCGGCCCGGGCCATCGGCTGGCGGAAGAACAGGCCGGCAAGCGCGGCAACCGCGATGGCATCGATCAGGAACAGCAGGACGGCGGCAACCATAAGCGGTGGCCGCAAATCAAGCGGCGCGCGCGCCTTCAAGGGCAGCAACGCTGTCGTTTCAAACGCGAGCGGCGCAAGCTTTGCGTCCGGCGGCAGGACATTGACCGCCACAGCCGCCTCGACCGGGCCGTAAAACCCCGCCGGATGATCGGCACTGGCCGGTCCGCTCATGCTGCGCGCGACCGCGCGCGCCGTCGGCGGCGGGGCGCCGAACTGGCCGAAGCCGTCCAGAATGAGGCGCGGCGCTGCCACCTCGCCCTGACGCTCGGGCCGGTTGGCGCCGGGAACGGCGAGCGGCATGATCCGGCGCAGCATGTCGACGAAGATGCCCGACAGCGGCAGATTCGACCAGCCGGTATCGGCGGTGACGTGGAACAGGACGACCAGCCCCTTGCCCCTGCGGCTTGCGGTGACCAGAGGCGTGCCATCCGACAGGGCCGCCCATGTCCGTTCGGTCAGTGCCGGGTCAGGCTCGGCCAGAACCTGCCGCTCGATGGCGACGTCGTCGGGCACGGCGAGGCCGGCGAACGGACCTGCTTCGGCAAAGCTCGCCAGGCGCTGCGGCTTTTCCCATGACAGGGCGCCGCCAAGCACGCGTCCGCCGCGCCTGAGCCGCACCGGCAGCAACGCATCGGATGCATTGGCCAGCCCGCTGCCGGCAAAGCGGATCAGCACGCCGCCCTCGTCCACGAAGGTTTCGAGCCGCTCCAGCGCCGATCCGGCGATGGTCGCGACATCGATCAGAACGATGACTTCCGGCCTGTCATCGATTGTGCGGGCCAGCGGATCGGTTCCGCGCGGGGTTTCGACCAGCGTTGCGAACGGTGCCATGGCGCGGGTGACAAAATACGCGCCCGAGACCAGCGGCTGGGCCGTATCGGCGGTTTCGCCAGAGACGATGGCGACCTTGCGCCGCTGCGCCCCGGCATCGAGCAGGTGGACCGCGCCGGCATTGCGGCCGTCGACGATTTCCAGCCGCGACATGTCATTGCGGACCTCGAGCGGCACGGTGATCCGGGCCTGCGCCGTCGCGCCGCCGCCAAAATCGAACGTCGCCTCGCCCAGTGCCCGGCCGCGGGCATCGAGTGCGCGGACAATCCCGGCCGGCCTGTCGCTGTCGGGCTCGGCACGGGCCAGCGTCACCACCGTGGCATCGCGCTCGTTCGTGGCGCCGGCGATCACGGTTGTCGCACTTGTCTCGGCCCGGATGACCTTGAGACGCGCGCCGAGAGCGGCCAGAAACGGCGCAACCGCCTCATCCTTGCCGTCCGCGAGCGCATCGCTCAGCCAAAGGGCCTCCGCCTCGGGCGTTGCCGCCATGAAGGCGCTGACGACATCGAACTGGCGGGCGCGGATCGGAGTGTAGGCAACAGGCGCCAGCGAGCGCAGCCGTTCGATCGCCGTGCCGGCGGAGGTCGCGATCAGCGGCTGCGCCTCATCAGCGCTGGCACGCAGCACAACGGGGCGTTCGCTCGCGGCTTCGAGCAGCGACAGGGCCCGCGTGCGACGATCGGACCAGTCCGCCGCAGCCGCCCAGCCGTTGTCGATCAGCAGCACCAGCGGCCCGCGTCCCGCGCCGAGCGGAGACGGGTCGGGTGCCCAGCGCGGCCCGGCGAGTGCAAGGATGGCCAATGTGACGAGGGCGAGCCGCAGCACCAGCAGCCACCACGGCGTGCGCGAGGCCTGCCGTTCAGGCGTCGTCAGGTCCTGCACCAGCGGCATGGTCGGCAGCGGCACCTGCCGCGGCGGCGGCGGGGTGACCCGGAGCAGATAGTACAGCACCGGCAGGCCGGCGAGTGCCAGCAGGACCAGAGGCGCAGCAAAGACGAGCGGCAGCCCGGTCATGCGGCGTTTCCCTGTCCGGCCGTCAACATCATGGCAATCGACAGCATGCCTTCGCTGGCCGGCCGGTCGGTCGTATGGGCAAAAAACCGCCAGCCGCGCTGGAGGCACAACCGCCGCAGTGCATCCTCGTGAGCGGCCATCCGCTCGCGATACGCGCTGCGCATGTCGGCCGCCTCGCCGACGCGCCAGCGGCCGGCGGTGCCGGGAGCGAAAAACTCCGTCTCGCCGCCGAAGGGGAAGGCCGCTTCCGCCGGATCGCGGATCTGGACCGCCAGCCCGCCGGCCCCGCGACTGGTGAGCGCGCGGAACCGGGCCTCGAGGTCCGGCAGGGGCATGATGAAATCGCCGATCAGGATCAGGCGGTCACGCGGGCCGGGTGGCGCGGCCTCGGGCAGGTCCTCGCCATGACGCTCATGGCTGATGGCCATCGCGTCGGCCATCCGGCTGATGATGGCGCGCGAGACGACCGGGCGGGTGACGCCGAGCAGACCGACCCGCTCGCCTGACCGTACCAGCAGATCCGCAAGCGCCAGCCCGAGGACGATGGCGCGCTCGCGTTTGGCCTGAAGCGCCAGAGACGACACGTAGTTCATCGATTCCGACAGGTCGATCCACAGCCAGTAGGTGCTGGCCGCTTCCCATTCCCGTTCGCGGACATAGAGCTTGTCGTCGCGCGCCGAGCGGCGCCAGTCGATCCGGTCGACCGGTTCGCCCGACATGAACGGACGGAATTGCCAGAACGTCTCGCCCGGGCCGGGGCGGCGGCGGCCATGAATGCCGAAGGACACCTGCGCCGACACCTGCCGGGCCTGAAGCGCCAGCCGCGGCAGGATATGGGCAAGCGCCTGCGCCGCCGTGGCCGATGCCGGAGCGACTCTGCGCCCGAGTGGCGGAATCAGGCTTGCGGTGACCATATCAACGGATCTTGTCGACGAGCGTGCCGATCAGGCCCGAAAGGGTGTGACCGTCGTGACGCGCCTCGAAGCTGAGCGCGATCCGGTGCTTGAGGACCGGTTCGGCCAGTGCGATCACGTCCTCGACCGAGGGTGACAGCCGCCCCTCGACCAATGCGCGGGCGCGGGCGGCAAGGCTCAGCGCCTGGCTGGCGCGCGGCCCCGGGCCCCAGGCCAGCAGGTGGCCGACACCGTCCTTTTCGCCCGGACGGGCGAGGCGCACCACCTTGAGGATGGCATCGATGACGCTTTCACCGATCGGCAAATGACGGACCAGCCGCTGTGCCGCCATCAGCTGGGCGCCGGTCATCGCCGGAACGGCCCGGCTGGAGGTCGTGCCGGTCGTCTCGATCAGCATCCGCTTTTCGGCGGCCAGACTGGGATAGTCGACGTCGACCTGCATCAGGAAACGGTCCAGCTGGGCTTCGGGCAGCGGATAGGTGCCTTCCTGCTCGATCGGATTCTGGGTCGCCAGCACATGGAACGGTTGAGGCAGATCATGGCGTTCGCCGTTGATCGTCACGAAACCTTCCTGCATCGCCTGCAGAAGGGCCGACTGGGTGCGCGGGCTGGCGCGGTTGATTTCGTCCGCCATCAGCAACTGCGCGAAAATCGGCCCGCGCACGAAACGGAACGCGCGCTTTCCCGGCGACGGCTCTTCCAGAATTTCGGTGCCGAGAATGTCAGACGGCATCAGGTCAGGCGTGAACTGCACGCGCCGGGCATCGAGCCCGAGCACCGTTCCGAGCGTCTCGACCAGCTTTGTCTTGGCGAGGCCCGGAACGCCGACCAGCAGCACATGGCCGCCGCAGAGCACGGTGACGAGCGTGTTCTCGACCACTTTCTCCTGCCCGAAAATCACGTTTCCAATCGATTCGCGTGCCTTGCGAAGGATTTCGGCGCTGTCTTCGGCCGACTTGACGACATGGGCGGAAAGATCGTCCGGCTGGCCGGCTGTGGCGGTGTTCATCTGAAACTCCCTTCGGCAACCCGGACAGTGTGAGGCGCTTTCCGGTCAAGGACAATCGATTCGTTATCGGCCAAACGATCTTGCGTCCGATGGTGGATCGGGGCCAAATCACATTACGGTTGACCGAGGTGGTCGGATCACAGCGTGACAGGCAAAACGTGACGGAAATGGGACTGAACCAGCCGGGCTCCGCCGCGATCCAGCGTCTGATGGCCGGGGCCAGCGCTGCGACGGGTCGCGGACCGGCGCCGGTGCATCTGTGGAACCCGCCGTTCTGCGGCGACATCGCCATGCGGATCGCGGCGGACGGGCGCTGGTTCTACAACGGCTCGGTCATCAGCCGGCCGGCGATGGTGCGGCTGTTTGCGACGATTTTACGCAAAGACCCGGATCGTTATGTTCTGGTGACGCCGGTCGAGCGGGTCGGCATCACGGTCGATGACGCGCCGTTCGTGGCGGTTGAGGTGGACCGGGACGACGGGGTTCTGACCTTCCGCACCAACCTCGACGACATCGTCGTTGCCGGTGCCGATCATCCTATCCGGTTTGTCACGGCTGATGATGGCGGGCTGAAGCCCTATGTCCATGTCCGGGGCGATCTGTGGGCGCTGGCCAGCCGTGCGGTCACGCATGAACTCGTCGGCTTTGCTGTGGTCGAACAGCGTGATGACGGGGCAATGTTCGGCGTGCGATCGGGCGGTGCGTTCTTTGTAATCGCGCCGGCCGATGATCTGGAGGGCGCGGCATGAGTCCGTCGTACCTCCGCCATGCCGAAGCCTTCACCGACCGGGCCCGCAAGGTGCTGCTGGCCGAGCCCGAACCGGTGCGCCAGCCGGGCGAGCCGGTCCTCGGCGATCACCGTCTGCCGGGCTTCAACCCCGATCCGGACCGGATCAGCCAGTCAATCGCCGCCGCGGTGCTGGTGCCGATCACGTTCCGGGCCGATGGCGGCGGGCTGATCCTGACCGAGCGGGCACAGCATCTGCGCAAGCATTCGGGGCAGGTGGCGTTTCCGGGCGGACGGATGGACCATGGCGAGCCGCCGCTGGAGGCAGCGCTGCGCGAGGCGGAAGAGGAGATCGCGCTTGACCGCCGCCATGTCACACCGCTCGGCTATCTACCGTCCTATTATACCGGTACCGGCTTCCGCATGGTGCCTGTGGTGGCGCTGGTGGCGGCTGATGCGCCGATGGCCCCCAACCCGGAGGAGGTGGGCCGCGTGTTCGAGACCCCGCTGTCGGTGCTGTTCGATATGCGCCGCTACCGGATGGAAAGCCGGATGTGGGAGGGAAAGCCGCGCCGCTACTATGTGCTCGACCATTCCGATGCCTATATCTGGGGCGCAACAGCGGCGGTTATCCGCATTCTTTATGAAAGGCTGATCGCAGAATGATCCGGTTGGTCATCGACGCACTGCTGATTTTTCTTATCCCCTTCGCCGTGTGGTGGGGCATCCAGACCTATCGCCTGAAGGATCCCAAGGCGGCGATGCAGATGGACAGGGGTCCGCTTGCCTGGCTTTCGGTGATCGGGCTTGTGCTGTGCATCGGCGTGATCGTGTTCACCGAACTGAAGGAGCCGCCCCATACCGACGGCTACCAGCGGGCGATCTGGAAGGACGGCAAACTGATTCGCGGCGAGGCGAAGTGAGCGGCAGGACGGCCCCTCCGTCGCTGGCCGGGGCGGAGTTCCTGACCCGGCCCGGCGTGCGGCGCATTCTGGCGCTGCTCGGCCGCGAGGGCGAGGAGGCGCGCGTCGTCGGCGGTGCGGTGCGCAACCATCTGATGGGCCTGACGATTGCCGATATCGACATCGCCACCACGGCGCTGCCCGATACCGTCATCGCGCGGGCCGGCGCGGCGGGCCTTCATGCCGTGCCGACCGGCTATGCACATGGAACGGTGACGCTGGTCGCCGACGGTGTCGCCCATGAGGTGACGACGCTGCGCGAGGATGTCCACACCGACGGGCGGCATGCGGTGGTGTGTTTCGGCCGCGATTTTGCCGCCGATGCGCTCAGGCGCGATTTCACCATCAACGCCCTGTCGGTCGATGCGGCGGGCATCGTCTACGACTACGCCAGCGGGCTGGACGATCTCGCCGTCCGGCGCGTGCGGTTTATCGGCGATGCGGACGCGCGCATCTGCGAGGACTATCTGCGCATCCTGCGGTTCTTCCGATTTACTGCGGCCTATGGCGATGGCGTACTTGATCCGGACGGGATGGAAGCGGTGCTCCGCCATGGTGCCGGGCTGGCCCGGCTGTCGCGCGAGCGGGTGCGGCAGGAGACGATAAAGCTGATCGTCGCGCCCTATGCGGTGCCGGTCATCGCCACGATGGAGGCGCATGGCCTGCTGATGCCGGTGGTGATGCGGCGGGCGCATCCGGACCGGCTGGCGCGGATGGCGGCGCTGGAACGTGAGGCGGGCAACGCCCCTGACGCCGTGCGCCGCCTGATGGCGCTGGCGGTCGAGGGCGAGGCCGATATCGCCCGATTGCGCGAGGCGCTCAGGCTGACCAATGCCGAAGTCCGGCGGATGGAGGCGATTCTGCCGGCGCGGCCCGACCTTCATGCCCATGTCGCGCTCTACCGGCTCGGGCCGGTGCCGTTCGGTGATGCGGTGCTGGTGCGCGCGGCGATGCGGCCCGACTGGGACGGCTGGCAGGATGTCCACGCGCTGCCGGGCGCGTGGCTGCCGCCACCGTTCGAACTGACCGGGGCGGATGCGCTGGCGCTCGGCATCGCCAGGGGACCGGCGGTGGGCGAGGCGCTGGCTGGCGCCGAACGGAGCTGGATCGCGGCCGGGTTTCCGGCCGGGCGGGAGGCGCAGATGCAGTTCCTGCGGGCGCCGAAGCCCTGACCGTTACGGCCAGCGGACCGTCGGCGGCATCGACGACAGGATCGAGGCGACATTGCCGCCGGTTTTCAGGCCGAAGATCGTGCCGCGGTCATACAGCAGGTTGAACTCGACATAGCGTCCGCGGCGGACCTGCTGTTCGTGCCGGTCGGCGTCTGTCCATGGTGTGGACCAGTTGGCACGGACGATCGCGGGGTAAATGTCGGCAAACGCCTCGCCGACAGCGCGGGTGAAGGCGAGATCGGCGTCGAAATCGCCGCTGTCGAGGTAATCGTAGAAAATCCCGCCGATGCCGCGCGGCTCGCCCCGGTGCTTGAGGAAGAAATACTCGTCGCACCACGCCTTGAACTTCGGATAGGGCGCGACGGCGGCATGGGCGTCGCAGGCGCCCTGCATCGCGGCATGGAAGGCGCGCGAATCGGGATCGTCCTGCGTCCGGCGCCGGTCGAGCACCGGGGTCAGGTCGGCTCCGCCGCCGAACCATTCCTTTGTCGTCTTCACGCGCCGGGTGTTCATGTGGACGGTCGGCACGTTCGGGTTCCACGGATGGGCGATCAACGAGATGCCGGACGCCCAGAACCGCGGGTCCTTGTCCGCGCCGGGGATCTGGCCGGCAAATTCGGGCGCGAAGGTGCCGTGAACGGTCGAGACATGGACGCCGACCTTCTCGAACACGCGGCCCGCCATCATCGCCATCGTGCCGCCGCCGCCCGGCGCGCCGTCGTGGTTGGTCCGCGTCCATGGTGTCTTGACGAAGCGGCCTGGCGCGGCCGGCGCTTCGGGCAGGAACGGGCCGGCACACGCGTCTTCCAGCGCCTCGAAACGGGCGATGATCTCCGATTGCAGCGTCTCGAACCAGGCGCGCGGGCGGGTCTGTGTGTCGGCAAGGGGGGCGGTCATTCTGTCACTTTCGCATAACCATCAAGCTGGCGCAGGGCCTCGCCGGCCAGCATGGCGGCAGAGACGGCAAGATTCAACGACCGCAATGGCGGGTGCATCGGAATGACGATCCGGGCGTCGGCACGATCGTGGACCGCATCCGGCACGCCGGCGCTCTCGCGTCCGAGCAGGAGCACATCGCCTTGAGCAAAGTCAAACCGGGCATAGGGGGTCGCGGCGCGCGTGGTGGCCAGAACGAGACGTGCGCCGATGCTGCGGCGCCAGTCCTCGAAGGCCTCCCATGCGACATGACGATGCAGGGTTGCCGCGTCGAGATAGTCCATTCCGGCGCGGCGGAAGGCCCGGTCGCTGACCGGAAAGCCCGCCGGTTCGATGATATGCACAGGAATTGCCAGACAAGCCGCCATGCGGATGATGGTGCCGGTGTTCTGCGGGATATCGGGCTGGAACAAGGCCAGCGCGAACGGGTGCGGGGCAGGCGGCGAGGATTTTTCGGACTGCGGCATTTTGAAGGCTGGAATCGCTCAAAGGACTATGGACAACGCGGCAAACCCCTGCCAAAGAGCAAGCCTGAAACCGGCATGGCGAGACCATGACGGAGGACTTTCTCATACGTCGAGCGGGCAGGCTAGGGGCTTGCCGCTCCGGACTGAAGGGTGAGCACAGTGGCTGAACACGCGGCAAGCGAGACCAACCGGCGCGACTTTCTCTATATCTGGACGGGGGCCCTCGGGGCTGTCGCGGCCGGATCGGCAGTGATTCCGCTGGTGTCGCAGATGAATCCGGATGCGTCGACCATCGCGGCGGGTGCGCCGATCGAGGTTGATCTCAGTCAGATTCCGCAGGGCCAGGTGGTGACGCTGAAATGGCGCGGCAAGCCGATTTTCGTGCGCCACCGCACCCCCAAGGAAATTGCCGAATCGAAGGCCGTGCAGGTCTCCTCGCTGCCCGATCCGCAATCGGATGAGCAGCGCGTCGGCAAGTTCAACGGCAAGCCGATGGAACAGTGGATCGTCAACATCGGCATCTGCACTCATCTCGGCTGCGTGCCGATCGCCAATTCCGGCGAGCATCACGGGTGGTACTGCCCCTGTCACGGCTCGCACTATGATAACGCCGGCCGCATCCGCAAGGGTCCGGCACCGCGCAACCTCGATCTTCCGCCCTTTGCTTTCGATTCCGAAAGCAAAGTCCGGATTGGCTGATCGTTCTCTCGGTTCAAGACGACAAGGGTAGCCCATGTCAGACCATTCGACCTATACGCCAAAGACCGGGATCGAGCGCTGGCTCGATGCGCGCCTGCCGATCATCCGGGTGATGCATGATGCCGGCGTCTCCTATCCGACGCCGAAGAACCTCAATTACCTGTGGACGTTCGGCGGCATCCTGACGTTCATGCTGGTGGTGCAGATCGTCACCGGCGTTGTGCTGGCGATGCATTACACGGCGCACACCACGCTGGCGTTCAATTCGGTCGAGCACATCATGCGCGACGTGAACTACGGCTGGCTGATCCGCTATTTCCATGCCAACGGCGCGTCGATGTTCTTCATCGCGGTCTATATCCACATGTTCCGCGGCCTCTACTAC
>CALCZO010000026.1 GCA_937903315.1 uncultured Alphaproteobacteria bacterium | reverse complement strand
CGCCCAGCGGCCGCACCACCGCCGGCGTATGCCGGAAGACAAACTGCAGCACGATGTCGTACATGAATTCAAAGCCGGTCAGGCTGTCGGCCGCCTGCTGGCGGAAGCGCCTGAACAGCGCCAGCCCCGCCGCCTGCGACTCGAGGCCGACCCAGGCCGTCGCCCGCGCCCGCTGGGCCGGGAACAGCTTGACCACCGCCGCCGTGATGACGCCGAGCGTGCCTTCCGCGCCGATGAACAGGTTGCGCAGGTCATAGCCGGTGTTGTTCTTGCGCAGGCGGTTGAGATCATGGATCACCGTGCCGTCCGCCAGCACCACCTCCAGCCCCAGCGCCAGTTCCCGCGCGTTGCCATAGCGCAGCACCGCCGTGCCGCCGGCGTTGGTCGACAGATTGCCGCCGATGGTGCACGAGCCTTCCGCCGCCAGCGACAGCGGGAACAGGCAGTCCGCCGCTGCGGCCGCCTCCTGCACCGATTGCAGGACCGCGCCGGCCTCCACCGTCATCGTCATGTTGACCGGATCAAGATCGCGGATGCGGTTCAGGCGCCTGAGCGACAGCACGATCGCCCGGTCCGGCACACCGCCGCCCACCAGCCCGGTATTGCCGCCATGGGCAACGATCGGCACGCGATGCGCGCAAGCGATCCGGACGACCGCCGCCACCTCGTCCGTCGATCCCGGCGCGACCAGCGCCAGCGCCGTGCCACGGTAGATTTTCCGTCCCTCGACCAGATGCGGCTCGAGTTCGACCGGATCCGTGGTGACGAAGCCGGCTCCGACAGCCGCAGCAAGATCGTCAATGAGCCGGGATGGGTCGTTCGTCATCGCGCACCTTTGAAGAGGAATCAGCCGCGGCTGTGCCCTTCCGTCATAGCGGCCTGAACTTGTCAGGCAAGTCCCGGATCGATGCGGCCGGCCCGCTCCAGCCAGGCCGGCACGGGCAGGCCCTTCGAGCGCAGGAAGCCTGGATCGTAGAGCTTGGACGCATAGCGCGCGCCGCCGTCGCACAGGATGGTGACGATGGTCCGGCCCGGCCCGAGATGGCGCGCCAGCTTCATTGCACCGACGATGTTGATGGCTGAAGACCCGCCAAGGCAAAGTCCCTCGTGATCGAGCAGGTCGAACAGCACCGGGATCGCCTCCTCGTCGGAAATCTGGAACGCGACATCGACCGGCGCATCCTCGAGATTGCGGGTGATCCGCCCCTGACCGATGCCCTCTGTGATCGACGAGCCGGCAGATTTCAACTCGCCGGTCGTGTAGTAACTGTAGAGAGCCGCGCCGAACGGATCGGCAAGGCCGATGGTGATGGTGCGCTTGTGGGCTTTCAACCCCATCCCCACGCCGGCCAGCGTGCCGCCGGTGCCGACGGCGCAGATGAACCCATCCACCTTGCCGTCGGTCTGCGCGATGATCTCGCGTGCCGTCGTCTCGATGTGTCCCTGCCGGTTGGCAACATTGTCGAACTGGTTGGCCCAGAAGGCGCCATGCGGTTCGCTTGCCGCCAGCCGCCCGGCGAGCCGGCCTGAGACCTTCACATAGTTGTTGGGATTGGCATAGGGCACCGCCGGCACCTCGACCAGTTCCGCCCCGGCAAAGCGCAGCATGTCCTTCTTTTCCCGGCTCTGCGTGTCGGGAATGACGATCACGGTGGGGTGGCCGAGCGCGCGGCCGACCAGTGCCAGCCCGATCCCGGTGTTGCCCGCCGTTCCCTCGACGATCGTGCCGCCGGGCTTCAGCGCCCCTGAGGCGCGGGCCGCCATGATCATCGCCAGCGCCGCCCGGTCCTTGACCGAGCCGCCCGGGTTCATGAACTCGGCCTTGCCGAGGATCGTGCAGCCCGTTGCCTCGGACGCCGCCTTCAGCCGGATCAGCGGCGTGTTGCCGATGGCCTCGATCACACCGTTACAGACATTCATGAACCACCTTCACGACAGGGGAGGGATGACATAGGCCGTCGTCGATTTGATCCGCTCCATCGCAAAACGCGAGGTGACGTTCTTGAGCGCGATGGTGTTGACGAGCCGTTTGTAGAACGTGTCGTAGGCCGCCATGTCGGCCACGACCACATGGGCAAGGTAGTCGACATCGCCGGCCATGCGATGGAGCGCCATCACCTCCGGCATGCCCGAAACGGTCTGGGCGAACCGCTCGAGCCACGGGCCGGAATGGTCGCCCGTCTCGATCGAGACGAACACCGTCAGCCCAAGGCCGATCCGGTCGGGATCGACAAGCGCGACGCGCCGCATGATGATGCCGGCGGCCTCCATCTTCTGGATGCGCTTCCAGCACGGGGTCTGCGACAGGCCGACCCGATCGGACAGTTCGGCCAGCGACAGGCTGGCATCCTGTTGCAGCAGGGTGAGCAACTTGCGGTCGATCGCGTCCATTCCCGTTGTCTTTCGTCGCCGGGGACGCCCCCGGACCTTGGCTGATGTTCTTATTGTAGTACCAATCGTTCTTCTTGTCGAACGAAGCAAGCCAGTCTATCCTGCCTTGCTTCGAGGTTCCAGACGATCAGGCGCCAGCCCATGACCCAACCGTTCCATCCCGATACCCTGCTGGTCCATGCCGGCACGCTGCGCTCGTCGTTCGGCGAGACGTCTGAGGCGCTGTTTCTCACGCAGGGCCATGTCTATGCCACTGCCGAGGAGTGCGAGCAGCGCTTCGCCGGTTCGGACGGCGGGTTCATCTATGCCCGGTTCTCCAATCCGACCGTTGCGATGTTCGAGCAGCGCATGGCCGCGCTCGAAGGGGCTGAGGCGGCGCGCGCGACCGCGTCTGGCATGGCGGCGGTGACGACCGCGCTGATGGGGCTGGTGCGCGCCGGCGATCACATCGTCGCCGCCCGCGCCCTGTTCGGTTCCTGCCGCTATGTCATCGAGGATCTGCTGCCGCGATTTGGCGTTGCCTCGACGCTGGTCGACGGCACCGACCTTGCGGCGTGGCGGGCGGCCGTTCGCCCTGAAACCCGCGCCTTCTTTCTTGAAAGCCCGTCCAACCCGACGCTGGAGGTGATCGACATTGCCGCCGTCGCCGCCATCGCCCGTGCGGCAGGGGCCAAACTGGTTGTCGACAATGTCTTTGCCACCCCGATGGGCCAGAAGCCGCTGACGCTCGGGGCTGATTGCGTCGTCTATTCGGCAACCAAGCATATCGACGGGCAGGGCCGGTGTCTGGGGGGCGTCATCCTCGCCTCGTCCGAGTTCATCGCCGCCCATGTCCATACCCTGCTGCGCCAGACCGGCCCGGCGCTGTCGCCGTTCAATGCCTGGGTCCTGCTCAAGGCGCTGGAGACGCTGCCGCTGCGCCTGCGCCGCCAGATGGAGAGCGCCGCGATCATCGCCGATTGGCTCGCCGCCCATCCCGCCGTCGCGGCGCTGCGCTATTGCGGCCGCAAGGATCATCCTCAGGCCGATCTCATCGCCCGCCAGATGCTCGGGCCGTCGAGCCTGATCACCTTCGAGGTTGGCACAAGCAAGGCGGAGACCTTCGCCTTCCTCAACAGGCTGGCGCTGATCCGCATTTCCAACAATCTCGGGGATGCAAAAAGCCTCGTCTGCCACCCGGCCACCACCACGCACCAGCGCTTCACGCCCGAACAGCGCGCCGGCATGGGCGTCACCGAGACGATGGTGCGGCTGTCGATCGGACTGGAGCACCCGGATGATCTGATCCGCGATCTCGAAACCGCGCTCGGCCCTTGAAGCGCTGCGCGGTCTGGTCCAATGTCAGGGCCAACGCAATGCGAGGGTAGTTTGCCGTGACAGGTTCCACCGTTCCTGACCAGAACCGGCCGAAAGTCGGCCTGTTCGTCACCTGCCTCGTCGATCTGATGCGGCCGAACATCGGATTTGCCGCGGCAAAGCTGCTGGAGGATGCCGGCTGCGAGGTCGTGGTCCCGGTACAGACCTGCTGCGGCCAGCCGGCCTTCAACTCGGGCGACCGGGCGACGACCGCAAAGCTCGCCGAGCAGATGATCGAGGCGTTTGCCGGCTGCGACTACGTCGTCGCGCCGTCCGGCTCCTGCGCCGGTACGGTCAAGGCGCATTATCCCGAACTGTTCGTGGACGATCCCAATCTCGGGCCGAAAGCCAATGCGCTGGCGGCAAAGACCTACGAACTGGTGTCCTTCCTCACCGACGTGCGCGGCGTCGCAGCGGTCGAGGCGCGCTTTGACGGCGAGGTGACCTACCACGACAGCTGCTCGGGCCTGCGCGAACTCGGCATCAAGAGCCAGCCGCGCCAGCTGCTTGCCAGCGTCGACGGGCTGGTGCTGAAGGAAATGACCGACAGCGAGACCTGCTGCGGGTTCGGCGGCACGTTTGCGGTCAAGTATGGTGAGCTGTCCGATGCGATCGTGACGAAAAAGACCGAGACCATCGCCGAGACCGGCGCGGCGACCCTGCTGGCCGGCGATCTCGGCTGCCTGATGAACATGGCCGGCAAGATGCAGCGGCAGGGCTTGCCGGTCCGCGCGCGCCATGTCGCAGAAGTGCTGGCCGGCATGGCTGACGGCCCGGCGATCGGCGAACCGGAGGCCCCGCCTGCCAAAGCCCCGCCTGCCAAATCCGCGCCGTGAGCAGCGGCGCCGCCCCCGCGCCACGCGGGCTGACCGCGATGATCTGGGCAGCGATTGCCCTGCTCGTCGGGGCGAGCATTGCGCTGTGGTACCGGTTCGGCCCCGGCGTCTTTGCCGATATGGTGTCGTCGGCCTGGCGGTTCTGCTTCTGACGGTCAGGCCATAGGCGTCTGCCGACGCCGCGCCGTACCATGCGTGGTCTTGTTCCAGCGATGCGGCGCGCGGACCAGTTCCCACGCCGCCTTGTAGGCGGCCACCGACACCAGCAGCTGATAGAGCGGCAGCGCCAGTGCCCAGCCGGCCAGCGGCCACAGTCGCCGGCGGTGCAGCGCCATGAATGCCGGCACATAGACCGACAGGATGCCGGCGATGCCGAGCACGACAATCAGGGCATCGGCCATCTGCAGGACAAGTCCGCCAGAGCCGAACGGTTCGGGGGCCATCACGCGCAGTACGACCAGCGTATGGAACACCGGCGCCCCCAGTGCGCCGACGATCACGCCCGCCGACTGGGCGACCGCCGACAGGAAGTTGACCGTCCCCATCGCCCGCCACACCGCGACCGGCCGGCGGCTGTGGCTGATGATTGTCTGCATCCAGCCCTTCAGCCAGCGGCTGCGCTGGTGCAGCCACGGCCCCAGCCGGTTCGGCGCTTCCTCGTAGGTTGCGGCATTGAGGTCCTCGACGCCGAACCCATGGATGGCGAGGCGGAAGCCGAGATCGGCATCCTCGGTGACATTCCACGCGTCCCACAGGCCGATCGCGCGCAGCGCATCGGCGCGGAAATGGTTCGATGTCCCGCCCAGCGGCACCGGCAGTCCAAGCCGCGCCGTCCCGGCTTTCACCACATCGAACAGCGCGGCATATTCGATCGTGAAGAACCGCGTCAGCCAGCTGTCGGCGGAATTGTCGATGACAAGGCGCGCCTGAAGACAGGCCACCGTGTCCGGCACATCGGCAAAGCGGGCAACCGCCGCGCGCAGCTGACCGGGTTCGGGCCGGTCCTCCGCGTCATAGACCACCAGAAACGTGCCGGTGACGAACGGAATCGCGGCGTTGATGGCGCGCGGCTTGGTCTGTGGCGCGCCGGCCGGCGCGATGAACGGGGCGATATGCGGCGGCAGCGCCAGCGCGCGGATCGCGGCCAGCGTATCCGCGTCATGTTCCTCGATCACCAGCAGGATCTGGAGCTTTTCAGGCGGATAATCGAGACCGGCCAGCGCGGCGACCAGATCGGGGACGACGGCCGCCTCGCGATAGAGCGGCACCAGAACCGAATAGGCGGGAAGCTGCGCGTCGTCCCGCTCCTCCGCCGGCGTTTCGGCGGCATAGCCGGCCGCCGCCGCAGCAAGCTGCATCAGCGCGGCGGCGAGAAAGAACAACCCCAGCGCCATCGGCAGCAGCACCAGCATCGCGGCGGGGAACGCCAGCGCCAGCCCGGCGACGAGAAGGAGTGCGCCCGCAAGGCACCGGACCTGCCCCGGCGTCAGCCCCGTCCGGGCCGATTCGGCATCGGGCACCGAACGGGAGGCGTCAAACGCGAGCTGCCGGGCGAAGTGCCGGCGGACCAGCGCATGGAAATCGCGCGATCCCGCATACATCAGATGTCGTGCATGATGGCGCATGGCCGGGGCCATCATCGCGCGCGCCGCAGTGCCGCCGACATCGACGACCAGTGCCTGACGTCCATCGGGCCGATAGCCGCGCAGCCAGCCCTGCCGCAACGCCTCTTTGAGGGTCACGCGGGGGTCCGGCTCGATCTCGCCCGCCGCCTGTGCGCCCAGATGATGGGCCAGCAGGCGCGCATAGACGGCTTCGTCCATCGCACCCGAGCGCAGCAGGGCGGTCAGCGGCGCAACGCCGATGCGCTCAGCCCGGCGGACGGCATCGGCGAGCGTGTCGGGCGATACGCCGTAGCGGACCAGAAAGCCCAGCTCTTCGGGCAGCAGGGACCGACCGGGCGGCGAACCGAGGCGCATCTCGATGGCGGGGATCGGAGGCGCGCGCCCCCGCGCCGTCACGCGCGCCTCTTGCGGCTCTTGCGTGGCGGGTACCGCCGCGCCTAGGTTGATCGTCATGTCACGCATGCAACACCACGCGCCGGACAGGTGCCCCTTGCCGCTCCCCGACCCGGCCAAGACTAGGCGTCGTTCCGGCCCTGTGTCGAGGCTTGTTTGCGCATTTGTCCTGCTGCTGTCGGCGAACCTGCCGGCGGTGGCGCAAAGTCAGGTTCGGATTCCCCTGTTGTGGGATTCAAAGCGCGTGATCGCCCGCCCGGATCCGCAGCAGACCAGGACAATCCGGTTCCTGACCGAGTCCGACTATCCTCCGTTTCATTTCATGGGCCCTGATGGCCAGCTGACCGGCTTCGAGATCGACCTTGCGCGCGAGATCTGCGAGCGGTTGGGGGCAAGCTGTTCCGTCCAGCCGGTGCGATGGGATGGATTGTTCGATGCGCTGCTGCGCGGGCAGGGCGATGCGATCATCGCCGCCCTGCGCATCGCGGCCGAGCCGCGCCAGCGTGTGCTGTTCTCGATACCGTACTTCCGCAGCCCGGCCCGGTTCGTCGCCCGGCGCGAGGGCCCGGTCGTCGATGTGTCGCCGACCCTGCTTGCCGGCAAGCGTGTCGCGGTTGTCCGCCAGAGTGCGCACGGTGCCTATCTGCGCCGGTTTTTTCCGCAGGCCCGGCTTGAGGAGGTCGAGACGGCAGGCGCGGCGCTGGAGGCGGTCCGGTCCGGCAACGCCGATGCAGCCTTTGTGGATGCAACCCTCGCCGTTGGCTGGCTGAACGGCGAGGACTGCTGCCGCCTCGCCGGAGGCCCCTATACCGAGCCGCGCTATTTCGGCGAGGGATCGGGCATCGCGGTCCGGCCCGATGCGGCGGGCCTGAAGCAGGGGCTCGACTGGGCCTTGCAGGCGCTGGTCTCCGATGGCACCTACGCCCGCCTCACCCTCAAGTATTTTCCTGTCGGCCTCTACTGAGACGGCGTGGTGATTGACGCGCCGGGCCGCGCTCCCTACGGTCCCCGGCTCCCCGTCCTTCTGACACTGACGAAACGATGATGATCGATCCTGCCCTTCGTGATGCCGCCCAGACCGCCAACGCCTGGCCGTTCGAGGAAGCCCGCAAGCTGGTCGAGCGCGTCAAAAGAACCGGACAGACCTCGGTGCTGTTCGAAACCGGCTACGGTCCCTCGGGTCTGCCGCATATCGGCACGTTCGGCGAGGTCGCCCGGACGACGATGGTGCGCCGGGCGTTCGAGATCCTGACTGGCGGGACGATTGCGACCCGGCTGATCGCATTTTCCGACGACATGGACGGGCTGCGCAAGGTGCCCGACAATATCCCCAACAAGGACCGTGTCGCCGCCCATCTCGGCAAGCCGTTGACCGAAGTGCCCGACCCGTTCGGGACCCATGACAGTTTCGGCGCACACAACAATGCCCGCCTGCGCGCCTTTCTCGATACGTTCGGGTTTGAATACACCTTCATGTCGTCGACCGAATGCTATCGTTCGGGTCGGTTCGATGCTGCGCTGGTGGAGTTCCTCGAGCATCTCGATGAGGTTCTGGCGATCATGCTGCCCTCGCTCAGGCAGGAGCGGGCGGCCACCTATTCGCCGTTCCTGCCGATCCATCCCCGCACGCGGGTGGTGATGCAGGTGCCGGTCGATGAGGTGAAACTCGACGCCCGTTCGATCATCTGGCGCGATCCCGACACCGGCGAACGGTTCGAGACGCCGGTCACCGGCGGTCATTGCAAACTGCAATGGAAGCCTGACTGGGCAATGCGCTGGATCGCGCTCGGCGTCGACTATGAGATGGCGGGCAAGGACCTGATCGACTCGGTCAAGCTGTCGAGTGCGATCGTCCGCAAGCTGGGCCATGCCCCGCCCGAAGGGTTCAATTACGAACTGTTCCTCGATGAAGGGGGCCAGAAAATCTCGAAATCGAAGGGCAACGGCCTGACCATCGACGAGTGGCTGACCTATGCCAGTCCCGAGAGCCTTGCCCTGTTCATGTATCAGAAGCCGCGGGAGGCCAAGCGGCTGCATTTCGATGTGATTCCGCGCTGCGTTGACGAGTATCTGAGCTTTCTCGACGCCTATCCGCGTCAGGACATGCGCAATCGCCTGGGCAACCCGGTGTGGCACATCCACGGCGGAACACCGCCGGCACCCGAGGCCCTCGCCGCGCCGGCCGAGGCTGGAAGCAGCCGTTCGGGCGGCATCTCATTTGCCCTGCTGCTCAATCTGGTCGCGGTCGCCAATGCCGAGAGCAAGGAGGTCCTGTGGGGCTTTCTGAACCGCTATGCTCCTGACATTTCACCGCAGACGCACCCCCGGCTTGATGCGCTGGTCGGCTATGCGATCCGTTACTTCGCCGACTTTGTGAAGCCGAAGAAGGCCTACCGCCTCGCCGATGATGTGGAGTCGGCCGCGCTGTCGACCCTGTCGGAAGCCCTGGGCCGGCTGCCCGCCGATGCGACGCCCGAGCGCATTCAGGAAGCGGTCTATGATGTCGCCCGGCCGATCCCGCGCTTTCAGGACCTCAAGGCCAAAGGCGCGACGCCCGAACGCCCCGGCGTGTCGAATCTGTGGTTCAACACGCTCTACCAGATCCTGCTGGGCGAGGAACGCGGCCCGCGCTTCGGCTCGTTTGCGGCGATCTACGGCATCGATGAGACGCGGCGCCTGATCGGCAAGGCCCTCTCGGGCACCCTGAAGGCCGAGCATGAGGCTTTCGTCCAAACGCGCGGCGCCGGTTGATCCTACTGGCTCGCCCAGTGGATTCGGCCGATCCAGCTGATCTGGCTGCGCATCAGAAGGGCGCTCTCGCTATCGGGTGACGTCCCGGTCAGTTCGAGACTGTCGGCGGTCTCGCGTTTCAGTTCGCCGATGGCCAGGGCCCCCGTCGCCATCCGCACGACCAGCCGGTCGCCCCGGCGGTACGGCGCATCGGGCAGCACGACCAGCAGATCGCCCTCGGCAAACAGCGTGGTGGTGCAGCCACCGTCGAGCTCGAGCACGAAGGCCGTGGCTTCGCCGACCGCAGACAGTGCGATTTCACTCCAGCCGCAGTCCGCCTGTCTCTGCGCGGTGGCGATCGTGTCCAGCCGGGCGGCAGGCTTGGAGGCTATCAGCGGCAGTCGCAGCGGGCCGGGCGGCGCGGCGCGGGTGACAAGCGCGACGAAGCCGTCAAGGCTCGATCCGGTGGCCATCAGCACCTTGGCGATCGATTCGGTCGATGGCCAGCGCTGGCGTCCGTCAACCGTCAGTCGCTTGGATTTGTTGAAGGTTGTCGGGTCAAGCCCCGCGCGCCGGGCAAGGCCCGATGCCGACATGCCATGTGCGGCGGCCAGCGCGTCGATGGCGGCCCAGATTTGAGAATGTGTCAGCATTGCCTCTCCCTCAAGGACCTTATACCTGACAGAGGAAATTATGCCCGTAAAGTCTTTATTTCTGTCCACGCCACAGTTCATGCCCTTGGCAGGACAGCGTGAACGCGTCACAAGGCAAAGCGGTCCACAACAACTGACGGTCCTGATGACTATCATTTACAAGATCGTTCCGGCCACGCTGTGGCACGGGGCGGAACAGAATGGTTGCTTTGACGGCGCACCGGTCGATCTTGCCGACGGCTATATCCATTTCTCCACGGCCGCGCAGGTGCGGGAAACTGCCCGCAGGCACTTTGCCGGGCTTGATGATCTGCTGTTGGTGTCGGTCGCGGCCGATCGTCTGGGCACGGCGCTGCGCTGGGAGCCATCGCGCGGCGGGGCGCTGTTCCCGCATCTCTATACTGCTCTGCCGCTGTCCGCAGTCGACGCAGTGGTTCCGCTGGTCCGCGAGGCGACCGGCGACCTGATCTTTCCGCAGGAGATTGCCTGATGTCGGTCCTGTTCGATCTGCTGCGACCCGGCCTGTCGCTGCTCGATCCCGAAGACGCGCACCGGCTGACCATCAAGGCGCTGGCGGCGGCCCCGCTCCGGTGCCCGCCGTCCGGTGATGGCACGCTTCAGGTGTCGGCCTTCGGGCTCGACTTCCCCAACCCTGTCGGTCTTGCGGCAGGTTTCGACAAGAATGCCGAGGTGCCCGACAAGCTGTTTGCCTTGGGGTTCGGGTTTGTCGAGGTCGGCGGCGTGACACCCCGGCCACAGCCAGGCAATCCGCGCCCGCGCGCCTTCCGGCTGGCAGCGGACGAAGCGGTGATCAACCGCTACGGGTTCAACAGCGACGGGGCCGCGGCAATGGAGCGGCGGCTGGCAGCCCGCACGGGAACCGGCATTGTCGGCATCAATCTGGGATCCAACAAGGACACCACGGATCGCGCGGCCGATTACTGCCTGCTCGTCGAGGCGCTGGCGCACCGCGCGGCGTTCCTCACCCTCAACATTTCCTCGCCCAACACCCCGGGTCTGCGCAGCATGCAGACACGGGCGCTGTTCGACGATCTGGTCGCCCGCGTGCGCGATGCGCGCGACCGGACGTGCGCGGGCCGCCGCCGCGTTCCGCTGCTGGTCAAGATCGCCCCCGATGTCACCGAGCAGGAACTCGACGATATCGTTGGCGTCGCCCGAGACCGCGGCATCGACGGGATGATCGTCTCCAACACCACGCTCTCGCGCCCCGATACCTTG
The DNA here is from genome assembly GCA_937903315.1 of uncultured Alphaproteobacteria bacterium. Lineage (GTDB taxonomy): Bacteria > Pseudomonadota > Alphaproteobacteria > Rhizobiales > Beijerinckiaceae > JAIUNP01. The sequence continues at coordinate 7,285 of CALCZO010000026.1, read as the reverse complement.
CGCGAGACGCTCAAGGCGAAAGAAGCCGGCGGCCTGTCCGGCAAGCCGCTGTTCGGGCTGTCGACGGTCATGCTGGCCAGAACCGCCCAGCGGGTCGAGCGTGCCTTCCCGCTGATCGGTGTCGGCGGCATCGATTCGGGCGCGGCGGCGGAGATCAAACTACGCGCGGGCGCGAGCCTGATCCAGCTCTATTCCGCACTGGTCTACAAGGGGCCGGGGCTGGTCGGCGACATCAAGCGGCATCTTGCCAAGGCGGCTCGCCAGGCGCCGGGCGGCACGCTGGCCGGGCTGGTCGGCTCGGATATCGAGGCGATTGCGGCGGGCCGGCTGTAGCGCCGCCGGCTTCAGTCCTTGCGGCTGTTGATCAGGCGGATGACCAGCCAGATCGGCACGACAATGATGGCACCGGAGGCGAGATAGCCCAGGATGCGATGGACTGCCTCCATGCCGCTGCCCACCAGTTCCTCGAACCAGTAGCGCAGGTAATGGAACAGGCGCCAGGGCGTCAGATCGAACACTGCCAGCACAACGCCGACCAGCAACGACAGCAGCACCAGTTTCAGCAGCACCGGGCCGGGAGAACCGCCGATATAGCCGTCAACCTGCTTGTCATTCATCGCCGCATGTCCTGTCGTTGGTGTTCGTGCGGCAGTCCTAGCGCAGTTCGGGCCAAAGCGCCAACGGCCCATACGCGCGGCCGTCAGCCGGCGTCGTCCAGTCCGGTCTTGGCCTCGCCCATGTCCATCTTGGCGGCCAGAATGACCGCCTGCGTCCGGCTCTCGACCCCAAGCTTGGTCAGGATGGCTGAGACATGCGCCTTGACGGTCGCTTCCGAGACCGACAGTTCGTAGGCGATCTGCTTGTTCAGAAGCCCCTCGGACAGCATCATCAGCACCCGCATCTGCTGCGGCGTCAGGCTGGCGAACCGGCGCACCAGATCGGCCGTCTCCTTGTCCGCCGGCACGGTGTGATCGAACTCCGGTGGTGTCCACTGTCCGCCGTCGAGCACGGCACGGATGGCGGTGCGCATGGAGTCGATCTCTGTCGTCTTGGGGATGAATCCGGACGCACCGAAATCGAGGCAGCGCCGGATCGTCGCATGTTCTCCCGCCGCCGAGACGACGATGACCGGCACGCCGGGAAACTGCGCCCTGAGGAATGACAGCCCCGAAAAGCCGCTGACCCCCGGCATGCGCAGGTCCAGGAGCACGAGATCGGTGTCATCGTCCCTCTGCAGAACGGTGATGGCCTCATCGATGCTTGAGGCTTCGGTGATCCGTGCACCGGCGAACATGCCTTCGATCGCCAGACGCATTGCCCCCCGAAACAGCGGGTGATCATCCGCGATAACAATAGAAACGCCGCCCGATCCTGAACTCATACCGCCCGCGTCTCCGTTTCCCCTCTCGCAAGGTGCGCCTTTTTGACGGGCCTTGGCAAGTGCGTCCGACGAGTCTTTTTTGCAAGGTGCCGGTCTTTTCGTCCAATCCGCCTGCAACGATCGCGGCCGGAATGTTGACAAGTCTCGCGGTCGCCGGCCCAGTGCGCTATGGGCAACTGGCGATGCAACTCGGATTGAACACGGTGGGCGGACGGCGCGACAGCATAGTCGGATTGGCATCCGCCACGCTTGTGCTGGCAGCGGCCAGCGTCGTTGCGGGGCGGTTCGGCGTGTCGGACCATGCCGTTGCCAGTCTCGGCATCGGTCTTGTCGGGCTTCTCGCCGCGGCCATCGCGCTGCTGTCGCGGTCGATGCGGGTGCCGGTCTATCGCTCGGTACGGGCCGGCCTGGCGCCGTTCGCTCATGGCGCATTGGTCCTGGTGGCGGGACTGGGCGCGTTTCTGACATGGCCCGGTGCGATGCGCGAGGGCGCGCTGATCTCCCTGATTGCAGCGCTGGCCTTCCATGCAGCCTGGAGCGCCCCGCATCTTGCCCGTGCCGACGGCGCGGTCTTCGCCGATGCCCTGACCGAAAGATTTGCCTCCCGGCTGCTCGACGGTCTGGTTGCGCTGGCGCTCGCCGGTGCCGTTGCGGTCCTGGCGGTGATGGCGCTGCGGGCATCGGTCGCCGGGCTCGCCGCCGGGTTTGACCTGTCTGTCCCTCTGGCGCGCGGAACGGTGCTGGCGGCGGTAGCGGTCATTATCCTGCCCGGCGGCATGGCGGGGCTGGCAGGGGTCGCGGCGCTGGCCGCCGTGCTCGGCATTGCCGGCTGGCTGTCGCCGCTTGCCGCATTGGCTGCCAGTGACCTTGCGCCGCAAGACGCAATTGCCGCCACTGTTCTGGTCGAGCTTGGCGGCAACGGCATGTCAGCAGTGCATCTGACCGGCTGGGCCCTCGCTGCCGCCGGTGCGCTGGTTGTGCTCGATACCGCCCAGCCGGCCGGTACGCCGCGCCTTGCCCGGAGGGCAGTGGTCGCCGCTGCTGTCGCATTGCCGCTGCTTGTGACGATGCTGATCCTCGGAACAACAGTGATCGAGCGCCGGACGGATGCGCTGTTCACGACGCCGGTGAGCCGCCTGCCTGCCGCCATCCTGTCCGACAGGGCGCACGATCAGGTCGTGTTCTGCGGCCGGTCGCATGCCGATGCGCGGACGCTCGAGCGCTCCTGCGAGCGCCTGCGGCAGGACGGGCGCCTGCCTGCCGATGCCATCACCATTCAGGCCCGCGAGCGCGGCCGCTGGATGGCGACCGTGCTCGATCTGCCGGCGGTTGCCGGCGTGGTGCGCGATCTGGCGATCCCGGCGATCCTGATCGTCTTTGCCGCGCTCCTGCTGCATGCAGGCGCGGGTCTGATCGTGCATGACGCCGTCTACCGCGCGCTTGGCCGGCAGGGAACGGCGAGTGGCCGGCTGGCGCTGCACAGGGTCACCACCATCGCTCTTGGCTGGGCGGCCCTGCTGCCTGATCGGCCGTGGCCCGGAATCGACGGGGCGCTGGCGACGACGACGGCCCTTGCGGCGCTCGCCGCCCTGCCGGTGCCGCTGCTGCTCCTCGGTCTGTGGCGGCGGGCGGACTGGAAGGCCGCCCTTTGCGGGCTGGCTGCCGCGAGCGGTGTGATGGCAGCGCCGTGGTTCGGCTCTCTGGCGCCCGGGTTTGCCGTCCCGGCCGCCCCGCTTGCCTGTCTTGGCGCGGGGCTGCTCGCCGCGCTGATCTTTCCGGCGCCGATGACGCCCGATACCGATGCTGCCGCTCCCGCCGCCGAAGCCGGGCAAACGGCATGAGCGGATTGTCGTCCGGCAATCTGGCCGCCGACCGGCGCTATCTCTGGGGCGAAGGCAGCCGCAAGGACGGCGACCTTGTCGCGGCTGCCGATCTCTTCGCGCAGGCGCTTGAGGCGGCACCCGGCTGGGCGGCGGCCGCTTTTGCGCTGGGTGAATGCCGCGAGGCGCTGGGGCTTGCCGAAGGCGCGGCCGAAGCCTATCGCCGCTGCCTCGCTCTCGCGCCGGACGATCCGTTCGGTGCGGGCCTGCGCCTTGCGCGTCTGACAGGCGGGGAAAGCCCGGCCGCAATGCCTGACCGATATGTGGCCAGGCTGTTTGACGATTATGCCGACCGGTTCGACCACCATCTCGTCGAGGTTCTGGGCTATCGCGCGCCCGCGCTGCTGGCCGAAGCGCTGGCCCGCCTGTCCGGATCGGGCCGGCTGCCTTATGCGGCTGCGCTCGATCTGGGCTGCGGCACCGGACTGATGGCTGCCGCCCTTGGTGCCCGGGCAACCGTGATCGACGGGATCGACCTCTCCCCGCGGATGATCGCGCAGGCTGAGCGGACCGGCCTCTATCGTCATCTCCACACCGGCGAGGTCGTGGACACCATGACCCGTGCGGTCGTACCGTCGAGCTGCGATCTGGTCGTCGCAGCCGATGTTCTGGTCTACATCGGTGATCTCGACCCCCTGTTTGCCGCCGTGGCGCGCGTTCTGATGCCGGGCGGGATATTTGCGGTCACGGTGCAGACGGGGGAATCCGGGTTCAGCCTGGGCGGCGACATGCGCTTCCGCCACGGTCGCGACTATCTCCGCCGCTGCGGCGACATGGCCGGGCTGGCGCTCCGGTCGATGGAGGACGCAGTGCTCCGCCGTGATGCCGGAGAGGATGTCGCAGGACTGATCGCGCTCTTCGCCGCCGCCGGCGACGGCCAACGGGGCGCGACATTCAAATAACTGTCATGTTCGTCATTGACGATCCCGGCTGGTTCGGTGCTAACCTGTCCTTCGACAAGTGGGACAACCCGCGCGACCTCAAGGGAGAACATCATGACGAAATCGACGATTCATAAGGCGCTGCTGGCCGGCGCCGCGATGCTGGGGTTTGCCGGCACAGCGCAGGCGCAGGGCTCGCTGGTGCTCTACTGCGCAGTGCAGGAAGAATGGTGCCGCGCCATGGCCACGGCGTTCGAGAAGGACACCGGCATCAAGGTGGCGATGACCCGCAAGAGCTCCGGCGAGTTCTATGCCCAGATCAAGGCCGAGGCGAGCAACCCGCGCGGCGACGTGTGGTGGGGCGGTACGGGCGATCCGCACCAGCAGGCGGCCGAGGAAGGGCTGACGCTGGAAAATACCTCACCCAACTTCAGCCAGTTGCATGACTGGGCGCTGCGTCAGCACAAGGACACCAAGGGCAAGACGATCGGTGTCTACACCGGCGCGCTCGGCTTCGGCTATAATGAGAAGGTGCTGAAGGCCAAGGGCCTGCCTGCCCCCAAGTGCTGGGCCGACCTTATCGATCCGAAGTTCAAGGACGAGGTGCAGGTCGCCGATCCGAACTCGTCGGGCACGTCCTACACCATGCTGGCGACGATCGTGCAGCTGTTCGGCGAGGACAAGGCGTTCGACTGGCTGAAGGCTCTGCACAAGAACGTCAACCAGTACACCAAGTCGGGCGCGGCGCCGGCCAAGGCCACCAGCCTCGGCGAAACGACCGTCGGCATCGTCTTCATGCATGACATGATCGCCATGGCGCGCGAGAACCCGGATGTGAAGGTGGTCGCGCCCTGCGAGGGCACCGGCTACGAAATCGGCTCGATGTCGATCATCAAGGGCGCGCGCAACCTCGACAGCGCCAAGAAGTTCTATGATTGGGCGCTGACGCCGGCACCGCAGGCGCTTGGCGCACAGAACAAGCAGTTCCAGACCCCGTCCAACAAGGCGACACCGCTGCCGCAGTTCGGGCTCGACCTGTCGAGCGTCAAGCTGATCAACTATGATTTCGGCAAGTACGGATCGTCCGCCGTCCGCAACGGGCTGCTCGCCAAATGGGGCAAGGACGTCAAGAGCATGCCCAAGTAAGGCACGCTCCCGCGTCGCTGCGATCAAGAACTTCGGCAGGCCGTGTTGGCATGGCCTGCCGCTTCCCCGAACAAGCCGGAGATGGCCATGTCCTTTCTGAACACGCGCTCGATTCTTGCCGCCACAGCGCTCGCGATTCCGCTCGCTGCCCTCAGCGTGCCGGTTCAGGCACAGGGGACCGTTACGGTCTATTGCTCGATCCTCGAGCAGCAGTGCCGCGAGGGTGCGGCGCTGTTCGAGAAGGCGACCGGCATCAAGGTGGCGATGATCCGCAAGTCGACCGGCGAGACCTATGCGACGATCAAGGCCGAATCGTCCAATCCGAAAGGCGATGTCTGGTGGGGCGGGCCGGGCGAGGCCCATCTTCAGGCTGGCGAGGAAGGCCTGACGGAGGAGTACAAGTCGCCGCTGCTGCCCAAACTGCATGACTGGGCCGTGCGGCACGCGGAAAAGTCAGGGTTCAAGACCTCGGGCATCTACCTCGGTGCGCTGGGTATCGGCGTCAACACCGACATTCTGAAGGCCAAGGGCCTGCCGGAACCCAAATGCTGGGCTGATCTTCTCGATCCGAAGTTCAAGGACGAGGTGATGATGGCCGATCCCAATTCGTCGGGCACCGCCTACACGATGCTGGCGACGATCATTCAGGTCTTCGGCGACGACAAGGGCTTCGATTATCTTGCCAAACTGCACAGGAACATCAGCCAGTACACCAAGTCCGGGATTGCGCCGGTCAACGCCCTCAAGCTCGGCGAGACCGGGGCGGCGATCGCCTTCCTGCATGACATCGTGACCCAGAAGCTTGCCGGTGCTCCGGTCAAGACCATCGCGCCGTGCGAGGGCACCGGCTACGAAACCGGTTCGGTCTCGCTGATCAAGGGCGGCAAGAACACCGAGGCCGGCAGGAAGTTTGTCGATTTCACCCTCGGCGTCGAGGCGCAGGACATCAACAACCGGCTGAAGATCTACTCGATGCCCTCCAACAGGGAGGTGCAGAGCCCCGCCGATGCGCCGGACTTCAAGGCCATGAAGTTCATCGCCTATGACACCGGCAAGTATGGCTCCGCCAGCGTCAGGACGGGGCTGCTCAAGAAATGGACCGACGAGGTCAAGAACAGGCCGCGCTGATCCGACACGCCGTTTCGGACGGTCAGGGGCGCTGAGGGGGACGATGACGAACAGGGTTTTGATCTGGGCTGGCATGGCGCTGGCTGCGCTGGTGCTGGCGCCGTGGTACATGGAGCCTGTGCCGGGGCAGTCCGCTGGCACGATCCTGTCGCGGATCATCGATCCCGTCGGGTCCGCGCTCGCCCTTGGCATATTCGGCGGCCGGCCGTGGCTGCTGCTCGTTGCCGCACCGCTGCTCGGGCTGATCGGACTCGGGCAAGGGCAGGCGGCGGCCCGCCGGCTGACGCTGATCGGCCTTGCCGGCCTGGCGCTGGTGTTGGCACAGGGGTTCCTGATCGGTCTCAGGGGCTGGAATCTCGATTGGCTGACCGCGCTGGCCGGTGGGCCTGGCCCGGCGCAGGGCGGGATGGGGCTGGGCGGCTTTCTGGCGCTCGCCGCCTATCTGATGCTGGTCTGTGTCGGTCTGGCCGGACAGGGCTGGTGCCGGGGTGACCTGTTCGTCGTCTCGTCGATCGGCTGGGTCGTCGCGCTGATCGCGCTGTTCGTGTTCCTGCCGATCCTGACGATTCTCGCCTCCGCCTTCCAGGACAACGAGGGCCATCTGGCGCCCAACCTGTTCATCGAGAAATTCACCGACGATTCGATCTGGGGGCTTGGCTGTCTCGGCGGCGGCATTGCCTGTGGCGTGGCGTGGAACACGGTGTTTCTCGGCATCATGGTCGGTATCTCCTCGACCGTGCTGGGGCTGGCCTTCGCATTGATCGCCCTGCGCACCGGCTTTGCCTACAAGGGCAGCCTGCGGCTGCTGGCCGTTCTGCCGATCATCACGCCGCCGTTCGTCATCGGACTGGCGCTGATCCTGATCTTCG
>CALCZO010000025.1 GCA_937903315.1 uncultured Alphaproteobacteria bacterium | reverse complement strand
CCCCCTCGAAGGGGCCTGTCATGTCTGATGCCTTTTCCCTGCCAGAGACTTCTTGCGGTCCCTGATCATGACCACGAGAATGCCGGCGAACTCGGGAAATCGGCTTAATTTTGCTGGTTAAGAGGGTGTTTCAGCCGGTTTTTGGCCCCGTTTGCGCCGGGATGATTGATGATGCGTTGCCGGTATCGTTTCATTTGCCACAGTTGGCGGGCCGTCCGGCGGCTCCCCGGTCCCCACGCGGTTCAACCCAAGGATGACTTGATCTTGACCGGGCGTCGGCCCATTACCGGAGAATGCAACCGACACCGCCTGTCCCCCCTGATGCCGTGACGGCACGCGATCATCTGATCGCCGCGGCACGGGCGGCAGGCGAGGCGGCGATGCCGTTCTTCCGCCCCGGCGCGGCAACGACGGCGCGCGTGTCGTACAAATCCAGCAACTCGCCAGTGACCGAAGCCGATTTCGCCGCTGATGCCGCGATCCGGCGGGCGGTGGCGGCGACGTTGCCCGATTGCGTCGTGTTCTCCGAAGAGGCGGCTGGCGGCGAGGCGCGGTTTTCCGGCCGGCGGGTGATCGTGGTCGATCCGATCGATGGAACGCGCGCCTTCATGCAGGGACGCGATGAATGGTGCATCGCGCTGGCGCTGATGGAGAACGATCGACCGGTCGCCGGCGTGATCCATGCGCCGGCGCGCGGCGAGCTGTTTGCAGCGGCGCGGGGCGCAGGCGCCAGCCTCAATGGCCGCGCCCTGCCCCGGCGCGGCATGCCGGAGATGCCGCTGCGCGTTTCCGGCCCCAACCGGCTGGTCGATACGCTGACCGAGCACTGGCCGCCGCTCAAAGACGGCGAGACGCTCCGGGCGCTCGCCTACCGGCTGGTCAGCGTTGCCGCCGGCAGGCATGACATCGCTGTGGCGACAACCGGCGCGCATGACTGGGATATTGCCGCCGCCGACCTGATCCTTGCCGAATGCGGCTGCACGCTGGTCACGCTCACCGGCGAAAGGCCGGTTTACAACGCCCGCGATCCGGTGCATCCACCGCTGCTGACCGCCCCCGCCGTGCTGGCACCCATGCTGCTTGCCAGGCTTGAAGCGGTGGATCACTGAACACGCCCAGCCCTTTCTTGCCAACCAGCGGACCGGACCCATGCCTGCCACTTCCGACAACAAACAGCTTCTGCATCTCGTCTTCGGCGGCGAACTCGTCGATCTCGACCGGCACGATTTCAAGGACCTGACCAAGCTTGATTTCGTCGGCATGTATCCGAACTACGCCTCGGCCGCTGCCGCCTGGAAAGCCAAGGCGCAGCAGAGCGTCGACAATGCACAGATGCGCTATTTCATCGTCCATCTGCATCGGCTGCTTGACCCCGACAGCGATACCGACAATCACTGAGCAGGATCAAGGCCGCAGGACCCCGTGCTGAACCGCATCTGGCGCTCGAAGTTCGTGCAGGAAACGCTGGGGGGCGGACTGGCGGGGTATCTGCGTCTGGTCGGCCGCTCGTCGCGCTATGTGCCCCCGCCGGTTGATCCGTATCCGCTTCTGGCCGACTGCGAGCCGGCGATCCTGGCCTTCTGGCATGGCCAGCATTTCATGATCCCGTTGGCCAAACGGCCCGAGCACCGGTTCAATGTGCTGATCTCGCGCCATGGCGACGGCGAGCTCAACGCGATCGCGGTGAGGAAACTCGGCATCGGGCTGGTGCGCGGCTCGGGCGCGCAGCGCGCCGACCAGGTGCGCAAGCGCGGCGGCGTGCGCGCGCTGCTCGATATGATCGCCGTGCTCGAACGCGGCGAGACGATGGCGCTGACCGCCGATGTGCCGAAGGTCTCGCGCGTTGCCGGGCGCGGAATCATCACGCTGGCGCAGAAATCGGGACGGCCAATCCTGCCCGTCGCGGTTGTCTGTGCGCCGCGGATCGATTTTTCCAACTGGGACCGGTCGTCGATCGGCCTGCCGTTCGGTCGCTGGACGGTCGAGATCGGCCGGCCGATTGCCGTGACGCCCGGTGCCAGCGCCGAAGCGCTCGAAGCCGCGCGGCAGGCGCTGGAGGAGGAGCTCGACCGGGCGCACGCGACGGCCTATGCCCGGCTGGGGGCGCGCGACCCCGGCGCGGGGCGGGCCGAGGTGACTGCGGCACGGCTCGAGGCCCAACGCCTGCCGGCGGACCGCTGAGCCGATGGCGCGCTTTTCGCCCGCGCT
>CALCZO010000024.1 GCA_937903315.1 uncultured Alphaproteobacteria bacterium | reverse complement strand
CAATCGATGATCTCATCGATCAGGGCAGCGTCAGCCACGCCGGCGAGCATCGCGATGTGCTCGAGACCTTCCGCATGTTTGCCTATGACCGCGGCTGGCTGCGCCGGCTGCGCGAGGCGGTGATGAGCGGCCTGACCGCCGAGGCGGCAGTCGAGCGGGTCCAGTCCGACGCGCGCGCCCGCCTGCTGCGTCAGCCCGATCCCTACCTGCGCGAGCGGCTGCACGATCTCGACGATCTCGCCAACCGCCTGCTGCATCAACTGACCGGCTCGGCCTTCACGCTTCAGGCCTCCGAACTGCCCGACAACGCGATTCTCGTCGCCCGCGCGATGGGCCCGGCCGCCCTGCTTGAATACCAGCGCTCGAAATTGCGCGGTCTGGTGCTGGAGGAAGGCGGGGCGACGAGCCATGTCGCGGTCGTTGCCCGCGCGCTCGGCATCCCCTGCATCGGCGAGACGGAGGGCGTCACCAGCCTTGTCCAGCCGGGCGATGCGATCATCATCGACGGGGCCACCGGCGAGGTTCATGTCCGGCCACAGCCCGATCTTGAGGCCGCCTTTGCCGAACGGGCGCGCCTGCGCGCCGGCCGGCAGGACCAGTACCGGCGCGACAAGACCCTGCCGGCAGAGACCAGGGATGGTGTCCGGATCGATCTGCTGATGAACGCTGGCCTGCTGGTCGATCTGCCCAATCTGGCCGATACCAATGCCGCCGGGATCGGCCTGTTCCGCACCGAAATCCTGTTCATGGTCTCGCCCACCCTGCCGCGCGCCTCGACGCAGGAGGGCTTGTACCGCTCGATCCTGACCATTGCCGGGACGCGGCCGGTGACCTTCCGCACGCTCGATATCGGCGGCGACAAGGTGCTGCCGTATCTGCGCAAGGTCGAGGAGGAGAACCCGGCGCTCGGCTGGCGGGCGATCCGCATCGGTCTCGATCGGCCGGCGCTGCTGCGCACCCAGTTCCGCGCGCTGATCGCTGCCGCGGCTGACCGCGATCTCAGGATCATGCTGCCGATGATCGCCACCCCGGCGGAGTTCGACGCCGCGCGCCTGCTGCTCGACCGCGAGCGGGAGCGGGCCGCTCGGCTCGGCGCGGCGGTGCCGCGCACCGTGCATCTCGGCACCATGCTGGAAGTGCCGGCCCTGCTGTTCGATCTCGACGCCCTGCTCAAGCGGGTCGATTTCCTGTCGATCGGGTCGAACGACCTGATGCAGTTCCTGTTCGCCGTCGACCGCGACAACCCGCGCGTTGCCGGCCGCTTCGATGACATCAATCCCGCCCTGCTGCGGGCGCTCAGGATGATCGCCGACAAGGCCGCCGCAGCCCGTGTGCCGGTCACGCTGTGCGGCGAGATGGGGGGCCGGCCAGCATCGGCCATGGTGCTGCTGGCGCTCGGGCTCAGGTCGCTGTCGATGGCCCCGGCCCGTATCGGCCCGGTCAAGGCGATGATTCGCGCCCTCGATCTGGGTGCCTTCCGCCAGTGGCTCGATCAGGCGCTGTCGTCGGACATAACTGCCGAAGCGTTGAAATCAGGGGTCCAGTCGTTTGCCGAGGCGCATGGCGTGCCGCTGTAGCGAGGCTCTCCGCCGCGCTGCGCCGCCGTCCCCTCCCTCTGCCGAAACACCCCCATGCTGCCGCAAGACAAACTCGACGCCATCCTCGCCCGCCACGACGAGATCACGGCCCACCTCGCCGAGGCGGCCGATCCGGCGCTGATCGTGCGACTGTCGAAGGAACTGGCCGAAATCGAGGCTCTGGCGGCAAAGATCCGCGCCTGGCGCGACTTCGACCGGCAGACGGACGAATTGCACGCGATGCGCGACGATCCCGACCTGCGCGAGATGGCTGAAGAGGACCTCGCGCGGCTCGCCGCCGAGCGCGAGGCGACCGAGCAGGACCTCAGGATCGCGCTGCTGCCGAAGGATGTCGCCGATGAGGGCGGCGCGATCATCGAGGTCCGCGCCGGCACCGGCGGCGACGAAGCCGCGCTGTTTGCCGGGGATCTCTACCGGATGTACCAGCGTTATGCCGAATCGCGCGGCTGGAAAGTCGAGGTCCTGTCGCTCAGCGAAGGCACCGTCGGCGGCTTCAAGGAAATCATCGCCCGCATCGAGGGGCATGGAGTCTATGCCCGGCTGAAGTTCGAATCGGGCGTCCACCGCGTCCAGCGCGTGCCGACCACCGAGGCTGGCGGCCGCATCCACACCTCGGCGGCCACCGTCGCGGTGCTGCCCGAAGCGGTCGACGCCGACATCGTCATCAACGACGGCGACCTCAAGATCGACACGATGCGTTCGGGCGGCGCCGGCGGCCAGCATGTCAACAAGACCGAATCGGCGGTGCGCATCACCCATCTGCCAACCGGTCTCGCCATCGTCGTGCAGGAAGAGCGATCCCAGCACAAGAACAAGGCCAAGGCGCTCGCGGTGCTGAAAGCCCGGCTCTACGACATGGAGCGCGAGAAACTGGCGCGCGACCGTGCCGCCGACCGCAAGGCACAGGTCGGCTCCGGCGACCGGTCCGAGCGCATCCGGACCTACAATTTCCCGCAAGGCCGCCTGACCGACCATCGCATCGGCCTGACCCTCTACAAGCTTGACCAGATCATCGAAGGTCCGGCCTTCGAGGAGGTGGCGCAGGCCCTGATCACCGAACATCAGGCCGCCCTGCTCGCCGGCGAGGCGCGATGACCGGTGAGCGCCCGCTGACCCCGTCGACGACCCGGGGCGAGGCTGTCCGCATCCTCGCGGCGCGCTTTGCCTCTGCCGGCATCGAGGCACCGCAGCGCGAGGCGAGGATACTGGCCGCCGCGATCCTCGGACTTTCGCCCGCCGATCTGGTCCTCTCCCCCGATGCGCCGCTCGGGCCGGAGGCTGCGACGCTGGATCGTGCCACTACCCGCCGCGCTGTGCGCGAACCGTTCCACCGCATCATCGGCACGCGCGAGTTCTACGGTCTTGACCTCGCCCTCTCTCCCGGCACGCTGGTGCCGCGCCCCGACACGGAAGCGCTGGTCGATGCCGTTCTCGATCATCTCAGGGCCGAAGGACGCGACACCGCGCCCCTGTCGGTCCTCGATCTCGGCACCGGATCAGGTGCCATCCTGATCGCGCTCATCGCCAACCTGCCGCAGGCCACCGGCACCGGCACCGATCTGTCAGCGGACGCGCTGGCCACCGCCGCCGCCAATGCGGCGCGCTGCATCGGACCCGGCCGCACACGCTTCCGGCAATCGGACTGGTTTGCCGAGGTCGACGGCCGATACGATGTGATCGTCTCCAACCCGCCCTACATCGTCTCGTCGGAGATCGCCGCGCTGGAACCGGAAGTCGCCCGCCACGATCCCCTGTCCGCGCTCGATGGCGGTGCCGACGGTCTCGACGCCTACCGCGCGCTGGCGCAGGGCGCACAGGCGCATCTGGCGAGCGGCGGCCTCATCGGGCTTGAACTGGGCGCCGGTCAGCGCGGGGCCGTGACCGCACTGTTTGAGGAACAGGGATTGTCCGTCCTGGCCTGCCGCCACGATCTGTCCGGCATCGAGCGGGCGCTGCTGTTCAGGCGGGCCTGACCCCTCAGCGCGCGCCGACACCGCGTCCGAAGGCTGCTCCGGTCTTCTCGTCGAACAGTTCGGCCAGTTTCTCGGTCATCGCCCCGCCCAGTTCCTCAGCATCGACGATCGTGACCGCCCGGCGGTAGTAGCGCGTCACGTCATGGCCGATGCCGATGGCGATCAGTTCGACCGGCGAGCGCGTCTCGATCTGCTCGATCACCGCGCGCAGGTGTTTTTCGAGATAGCTGCCCGGATTGACCGACAGGGTCGAATCGTCGACCGGCGCACCATCCGAGATCATCATCAGGATCTTGCGCTGTTCCGAGCGGGCCAGGAGCCGCTTGTGGGCCCAGTCGAGCGCCTCGCCGTCGATGTTTTCCTTGAGCAGCCCCTCGCGCATCATCAGCCCGAGGTTGCGCTTGGCCCGCCGCCACGGCGCATCGGCAGACTTGTAGATGATGTGCCTGAGGTCGTTGAGGCGGCCCGGATTGGCCGGCTTGCCGGCGGCCAGCCACGATTCGCGCGCCTGCCCGCCCTTCCACGCCCGCGTCGTGAAGCCGAGGATCTCGACCTTGACCCCGCAGCGCTCCAGCGTGCGGGCCAGAATGTCGGCACAGGTCGCCGCCACCGTGATCGGCCGGCCGCGCATCGAGCCGGAATTGTCGATCAGCAGGCTGACCACGGTATCGCGGAAATCGGTGTCCTTCTCCCACTTGAACGACAGCGGCGAGAACGAGCCGCGCATGTCGTCGATGACGACCCGCGTCAGCCGCGCCGGATCGAGCATGCCCTCTTCAAGGTCAAATTCCCAGGACCGGTTCTGCTGCGCCAGCAGCCGCCGCTGCAACCGGTTGGCCAGCCTCCCGACCACCGAGTGAAGCTGCGACAGCTGCTTGTCGAGGTAGGAGCGCAGCCGGTCAAGTTCCTCGGTTTCGCACAGGTCCTCGGCGCCGATCGTTTCGTCGAACTTCTGCGTGAACACCTTGTAGTCGATGGCGATCCGGTCCGGTGGGGATTTCGGCGGCGGACGCACGGCCTCGGACGGGTCCTCGGCATCGCCAAGCTCGGAATCCTCATCCATGTCGCCGGGCGGTGCATCGGCCTCGGTCTGCTCGCCGTCCTGAAGATCGTCCTGCGACTTGTCGGTTTCCTCCATCTCGACGCCTTCGGGCGTCTCGCTCTGGTCGCCCTCCGCGCCCTGCTGGTCGCTTTCGCTGTCGTTCTGGTCGCTGTCGTCGTCGTTCTCGCCCTCCTCGGGCGCCGCCTCGCTCTGCTCGCCCATGTCGAGCGAACTGAGAAGCTTGTGGACGGCCCGGGCGAACGCCTGCTGGCTCTCGATGCTGGCGGAGAGCGCATCAAGCTCCGGACCGGCCTTCTCCTCGATATGCTGACGCCAGAGGTTGACCGCGCCGGTGGCCGTTTTTGGCGGCGCGAGCCCGGTCAGCCGCTCGCGCACCATCAGCGCCACGGCATCCTCGATCGGCACCGAGTCGCGATCGGTGATCTCGTCGAACTTGGCGCTATGGTAGCGATCGTCCAGCATGGCGGTGATGTTGCCGCCAACCCCGGTCATCCGCCGCGCGCCGATCGATTCGACCCGCGCCTGTTCCACAGCATCGAACACCGCCCGCGCCTGCGCATCCTCGGGCTGGAGCTTGCGGTGCAGCCGCATGTCGTGACAGGCGAGCCGGAGTGCATAGGCATCGGCCTGCCCGCGCAGCACTGCGATATCCGCCGCGGTCGGCTTGCGCGGCGGCTCGCCAAGCCGGACGCGCGGCGCGCCCGGAATATCGACCAGCGACGGCTTGTCGGCCGCAAACGTCACCTCGCAATGCGGCGAGCGGGCAAGCGCCCTCAGCGCCGTCGAGACCGCGCGCTTGATCGGCTCTGTCGGCTGCGGCGCGGGCTGGCCGGGGCGGCGGTTGGTGGGAGAGGACATGCGTTTGGCTTAGGTCAGCACCACGTTGACGGCCGATTCCTTCAGTTCCACCCCAAAGCAGCGCTGATAGAACTCGGCCACGATGCCGCGTTCCAGTTCATCGCACTTGTTGAGGAAGGTGACGCGGAAGGAAAAGGCCACATCCTTGAAGATGTCGGCATTCTCGGCCCAGGTGATCACCGTACGCGGGCTCATCACGGTGGACAGTTCGCCGTTCATGAACGCGTTGCGGGTCAGGTCGGCCACGCGCACCATCTTGGAGACGATGTCCTTGCCCTCCTTGGTGCGGTAGTGCGCCGCCTTGGCCAGCACGATCTCCACTTCCTGATCATGCGGCAGGTAGTTGAGCACCGTCACGATGTTCCAGCGGTCCATCTGCGCCTGGTTGA
Source organism: uncultured Alphaproteobacteria bacterium (assembly GCA_937903315.1). Classification (GTDB taxonomy): domain Bacteria; phylum Pseudomonadota; class Alphaproteobacteria; order Rhizobiales; family Beijerinckiaceae; genus JAIUNP01. The sequence goes on along the minus strand of CALCZO010000024.1, from coordinate 622 downwards.
TCTGCTGCGTGCCGTGATAAAGCCCCGAGGTATCGCCGAGGCCGACCGTGTTGGCGGTGGCGAACAGGCGGAACGCGCCGTGGGGGCGAATCACCCGGCTCTGGTCGAGCAGGGTCAGCCGGCCGGATGATTCGAGCACGCGCTGGATGACGAACATCACATCCGGCCGGCCGGCGTCGTATTCGTCGAAAACAAGCGCGACATTGTGCTGGTACGCCCAGGGCAGGATGCCGTCACGGAACTCGGTCACCTGCTTGCCGTCCTTGACGACAATGGCATCCTTGCCGACCAGATCGATGCGGCTGACATGGCTGTCGAGGTTGACGCGCACGCACGGCCAGTTCAGCCGGGCGGCGACCTGTTCGATATGGGTCGACTTGCCGGTGCCGTGGTAGCCGGTGACGATGACGCGCCGGTTGCGGGAAAACCCGGCGAGAATCGCCAGCGTCGTATCGCGGTCGAACAGATAGTCCTTGTCCGTCTCCGGCACATGATCCGACGTCTTCGAGTAGGCGGGGACCATGAGATCGCTGTCGATATTGAACAGCGTCCTCACGGACATCTGGGTATCGGGCATCGGGCTGCCCGGCAGTTGAGCCTCTGACATGTCACACCTAAGGAA
>CALCZO010000023.1 GCA_937903315.1 uncultured Alphaproteobacteria bacterium | reverse complement strand
AGGACAATCTGGAAAGCGCCTATGCCCGCGATGCGCTGCGCCAGCTCTATCTCCTCCTGGTGCGCGGCAAGGTCGAGGGCTGTTCGCTCGACCGCTTTGAGTCCGCCACTGGCCTGAAGCTGATGGATTCGACCGGCATCAAGGATGAGCTGCCGCCGATCATCACCTTCCTCAATCGGCTGCTCGCGCTCACCATCGAGCTTCAAGGCATCCTGTTCACTGCGTTCGAGCAACTGCTGAACGCGAAGATCGAGGGCGCCATCGCCAGCGGCGCCTATGATGTCGGGTTGGAGACGCTGACAGCGGAACGCTTCACCGTCACCGATCGCCAGATCATCTACACCCATCCAGGCACCGGCGCGGAAACCCGGCTGCTCACAATCACGCAGCGCGAGCGCAATCGTCCGGTGACGCTCGATGATGCGCTCGGCCATCTCGATGACCGCCAAGCGAAGCTGCTCGTCAACGAGCGGTCGGGACGCGCTGCCGTGCAGATTCCGACGACGAGCATCATGCTCGACGACGGCGAGATCGAGCGGCGCGTCCAGCTGATCCGGCCGATGGAGGCGCATAATGTTCCGGTGAAGATGATGGGTGAGACCCATTGGCTCGACGCCGATCGGAATGCCTTCGCCGCAGCCTGGACCACGGAGGTCGCCGAGGTGCCGGAATTTGCCGACAGCACGATCCATGTCGTCACCGGCCTGCTACTGCCGATCTGGAAGCGGCTGCCGAACGAATCCACTCGCGTCTATCGGCTTCAGACCGATGAGGGTGAGCGGATCGTCGGCCGCAAGGTCTCGCCGGCCTGGGCGGCGAACGCGACTACGACCGGCGCCTCCTCGCTGACGCCGGACGCCGCGTTCATGGCGCTGATGGAGGGTCGCACGATCCTCGATCTCGCCGAGGGCCTCCAGCTTCGCCGCTGCCGTGTCATGGGCGCCAACCGCATCGAGCTGTCCGGCTTCACCGACACGATGCGCGAACGGCTCTCGGCCTTTGGCCTCTTCCACGAAATCATCGCGTGGAAGCTGCGTATGTTCGTGCCGACCGACACATCCGGCCCGGCGGTGCTCGAGCGCGTGCTGGGCCGCTGGCCGGTCGAGCGCATCGGCGAGCGCGAGGCGGCTTGATGCCCCGTCACAATGCCGCAGAACTTGCACACCGTCTTGGCCGGCAGGCCGAGGCGGTGTGCCGTCACTATCTGTCTGCCGGACGCCGTCAGGGCAATTACTGGCAGGTCGGGGATGTGCGCAACACGCCGGGCCGCTCGATGTTCGTGCGGTTGAAGGATTCGCCGAAAGGTCCGGCCGGCAAATGGACCGATGCCGCGGCGTCGGGCGAGCATGGCGATCTGCTCGACGTGATTCGCGAAAGTTGTGGCCTTGTCGACTTCAAGGATGTGGCCAAGGAAGCGCGCCGATTCCTCGCGCTCCCGCATCCTGAACCGGAAAGGACCAGGATGCTGGCCGGCAGACAGTCCATCAGCGCCGGCTCACCCGAAGCGGCGCGGCGGCTCTTTGCCATGTCGCAGCCGATCGGCGGAACCCTCGTCGAAGCGGTTTTGCGCAAACGCGGCATTACGACTTTGCACGAAACCGGCGCGCTTCGCTTCCATCCGCGCTGCTACTATCGGCCGGACGAGCATAGCCCGACCGAGACCTGGCCCGCGATGATCGCTGCCGTCACCGACCTTTCCGGCAAGTTGACCGGCGCGCATCGCACCTGGCTCGACCCCGGCGGATTCAGCGAGGCCAATCTCGGCCGTGCCCCGATCGAGACGCCGCGGCGTGCGATGGGCGATCTCCTCGGGCAGGCCGTGCGCTTCGGCGTGGGCGGCGAGGTAATGGCGGCCGGCGAAGGCATCGAGACGACATTGTCTGTCCGATCGGTCCTGACGCAGATGCCGTCGATGGCGGCGCTCTCGGCCGCGCACCTCTCGGCCATTCTGTTCCCGCGGACGCTGCGGCGGCTCTACGTCGCGCGCGACAACGATCCGGCCGGTGACAGGGCGATGACCGTGCTGATCGAGCGCGCCAGCGCCGTCGGGATCGAGGCGGTCGTGCTCACGCCACGGCTCGGGGACTTCAACGAGGATCTCCGGCTGCTCGGCTTCGACGCCCTTGCGGCCCATCTGCGTCTACAGGTCGCCTCGGAGGACGTCGCCCGCTTCATGTCCCTGGCGGTCTGATCGACTGGCAAGGGAAGGTGCGGCAGGGCGGTGCGTGACAGGCTGCGATCATGGCGCGAGACCTCCGGGGTCGAGAGGCCACACCCACGGCCTTCTGAGAGGGCGATCGGGCGTCAGCCGGGCCGGACAGGCAATGCCTGCGGCCGACGATTTTCCGCCGCGCCCCCGTGGGGCGCTTTGCATCGCGAGGCAAAATCGCCGGCCTCCAGCATCCTCCACAGTGTTCCGGCCCTTCGCTTTGCTGCGGGTGCAGGTCCGGCCCGCCCGTCGCCTTCGTCGCCATGAAGGCCGCGATGGGCGCGGCCACACCGCGAAGGAAAGTCGCCATGACCGATGGACACGACACCGCATACGAGCCGCACCACGATTCCTCTCCGACCGATCACCTGCTTCAGGAACTCCAGCTCTACGGCTACCGTCCCTTCGAAGACGAACCCGACCCGCGACCGCTTCCGGAAGGCCGCGTCATCGCCGGCAGCATCGCCGACATCTTCGACGCCCTCGTGGTGGCGCTCTCCGACACCCGCCTCGAACCAGATCTGGAAGAATTGCTCTGGGGCACGGTCAACCTCTTCCATCGCGCCACCGACCGGATCGAACGCGAACTCGACGACAACGAGATCGCCCAGCGGCGCCTCCAGCGCGAACAGGATGGCTCGGAGGTCAAGTCTGTCGAACTCGAACGCCTGACGGCACAGGGCCAGACCCTTCTCGAACGGCGCAACGCCTTCGAACTGATGCGCGACCAGGCCGCCGAGCACTTCGAGCGCAACACCCACTCGATCTGGCGGCCGCGCACCGGCTCGATGGTCAACCATCGCAACCTCACCGCCGCGATGATCGACAGCCGCGATTTCCTCGCCGCGAAGCGTCGCACCGAGGCCGAGGTGCTCCTGCCTCCCGGCCCGAAGGTTGCCTTCACCGGCGGTCTCGATTTCAACGATCACCGCCTGATCTGGGCCAGGCTCGATCAGGTCCACGCCAAGCATCCGGGCATGGTGCTGCTGCACGGTGGAAGCCCGAAGGGCGCCGAACTCATTGCCGCCAAATGGGCCGACAACCGCAAGGTGCCACAGATCGCCTTCAGGCCTGACTGGACCAAACACGGCAAGGCCGCCCCGTTCAAGCGCAACGACGCGATGCTCGATGTTCTGCCGGTCGGCGTCCTCGTCTTCCCCGGCACCGGGATTCAGGAAAACCTCGCCGACAAGGCCCGGAAACTCGGTATCCCCGTCATGAAGTTCGATGGCGGCGCATAACGCGCCGCCGCCTCGCGGCAGCAATAATTGTCTTTACGAGAAAAACGCTCTCGTTCAGAATACATCAGCATTCTTGCAGAACCGGCGAAGCAGCATAGTCGCAGGCGGAGCGTATCTCCCGGCAGCC
>CALCZO010000022.1 GCA_937903315.1 uncultured Alphaproteobacteria bacterium | reverse complement strand
CATCGTGCTGATCGGCATCGGTGCGGTGCATCTCATCAGCCTTTGGACCTATCGCCATGCGCTGACACAGCAGGCGGAACTGGCCGGCGATGCGCGGCTGGCGGATCAGCTTCTGGGCATGAAGCGCGCCGTCATGCGGGAGCCACACACAGCACGCGAGGCCGTGGCACACGATCTTTCAGGCGGGCCGCTGGAAGCGCACTGGAGCCAAACGGAACATGCCACGCCGGGCGGACCCGGCGCCGAGCATTGGCAGGGGCTTGCCGCACGTTTGAAGCAAGCCGCGCCGGAACTCGCCGATAACGACCTGATCATCGGGGCGAACCGCCGCAATCCGGAGGATCCGCACCTGGCCATCATTTCAATGAGGCTGCCTGATGGGACGTGGCTCAACGTCTCGCTGGTCGCCTCCACCCCGCGTTCTGCCGAAGGGCACGGAACGTTCCTGTCGACCACGCTGATGGCGCTGGGCGCGGTGCTGGTGTCCGTGGTTCTGGTGCGATGGCTGACGCGACCGCTCACCGCTTTCGCGGCTGCGGCCAAGGGGTTTTCCGGGGCGGGCACCCTCGTCACCATCCCCGAAGAGGGACCACGCGAGGTGCGCGCGCTCGCAACTTCGTTCAACGACATGCAGCGGCGCATTTCGCGGCTGGTGGAGGATCGGACGCAGGCGCTGGCGGCCGTATCGCATGATCTCAAGACGCCGATCACCCGGCTGCGGTTCCGCGCGGAAGACATTGCCGACCCGGTGCTTCGCAAGGCGATTGCAGACGATCTCGGTGATATGGAGCGCATGCTTGACCAGACACTGGCCTATCTGCGCGGCGAGCGCACGGACGAGGCGATGCAGCCGGTTGATCTGGCTGCGATCCTCGCCACGATCTGCGGTGATCTGAGCGATGTCGGCGCTGTCGTGACACTGGAGGGCAGCCGCCACGCCGTGCTGGACGGGCGTCGGCTTTCACTGAAGCGGGCGTTCGGCAATATCATCGAGAACGCCGTGAAGTACGGCCACCGCGCCGATGTGCTGGTCAGGGATGGTCCGGATGCGGTGACCGTAACCATTGCGGACGAGGGGCCGGGCATCGCTCCAGAAGATCGCGGAAAGGCGCTCGCACCGTTCGTGCGACTGGAGCCTTCCCGCAATGCGGAAACCGGCGGCTTTGGCCTGGGCCTCACCATCGCAGAGACCATTGTGACAGGGCATGGCGGCACGCTCGCCTTGTCAAACCGCGCTTGCGGCGGGCTTCTCGTCACTGTGCGTTTACCCAAGTCCGTAAAATCGGCCGCCTGAAATATTCAGTAACAAAGCCGCAATCTGCCGGACAAACACGACAGTCAGATTGGGCAGATGAATCATCTGCCGCAGGGTCGCCGAATCCGCAATCTCACCGCCGTCTTCGTTGGCCTTGTCTGGCTCGCCTCGCCTGCTGCCGGACACGACGGGCATGATCACGGCGCGCCGCCACCGCCAGTCTCGGCCACGATTGCGCCACGCGCCGACGCCTCGTCCGCAGAGTTCGAGATTGTGGCCATTGCGCGCGGCGAGAGGCTGACGCTGCATCTTGATACGTTTCGGGGCAATAACCCGGTGCGCGGTGCCGAGATCGAGGTGGATACACCGCTGGGCACGCAGAAGGCCGTGGCCGAAGCTGATGGCGTCTATGGCCTTGCCGCGCCGTGGCTGGCCAAGGCCGGTCTCCATGATCTCGCCATCACGGTTCAGGTGGATGGCAGCATCGATGTCCTGACCGCAGCCCTGCCCATTCCGGAAAGGCCAGCAACAGCGGCCGGCAAAGCAGCCCCGGCACCGACCACCAGCCGCGACGTTGCCCAGCGTTTCGCCGATGGAGCGCTGTTCGTGCCCAAGGCGACGCAGCGCATACTGGCCTTGCGAACGGAATTCACCGACGTGAAAACCTATGCCGGCACGGTGGAACTGCCGGGCCGGGTGATCCCCGATCCCAACGGCGTGGGGTTTGTGCAGGCCTCGGTGTCGGGGCGGCTGATGCCGCCGCCCGGCGGTTTTCCGCGTCTTGGCACTCCCGTGAAGGCCGGCGACATTCTCGCCCATGTCCATCCCGGCGTCGGTGCGGCGGATGTGACGACGCAGCAGTTGCAGGCGCGCGAGCTGGAACAGCAAGTGACGCTGGTGACGCGCCGGCTGGATCGCCTGAAGCAAATCCAGACTGCCGTGCCCCGTTCGCAGATCGAGGATGCTGAACTGGAGCTGGCCGGCCTGAATGCGCGGCGCGCCAATCTGGATCGCGCACCCCGCCACACGGAAGATCTCGTCGCACCCGTGAACGGCGTCATCGCGGCCGTACAGGCCACGGCGGGACAGATCGCCGAGCCGAACGCCATCATTTTCCAGATCATCGATCCCGAACGCTTCTGGGTGGAGGCCCTGAGCTATGATGCGCAGGCCATTGCCGGGGCGGCAACCGCACGCCTTGCGGACAACCGGACCATCGCGCTGGCCTATCGCGGTATGGGTCTGGCGGAGCGCAACCAGTCGATACCGATCCATTTTGGCATTGAAGGCAAGGCCAAAGGTCTGCGCGCCGGGCAATTCCTGACGGTGCTGGCCAGCACCCTGGATGAGAAATCCGGCGTAGCCGTTCCCCGTTCCGCCGTGCTGCGCGGTGCCAATGGCCAGTCTCTGGTATTCGAGCATTCCAATGCCGAGCGCTTTGTGCCGCGCGAGGTGCGGGTGGAACCGCTGGATGCGGCACGTGTTCTGATCGTTTCCGGCATCGGAGCGGGCGCGCGTATCGTCACGCAGGGCGCTGAACTCCTGAACCAGATCCGCTGATGTTCACGGTCCTTGTCACCCAATCGCTGCGCAACCGGTTGTTCGTTCTGGCGGTGGCGGCCATCCTGACGCTCTATGGCGCGCTGACCGCGGCAAAACTGCCGGTCGACGTGTTTCCCGACCTCAATCGGCCGACCGTCACCATCATGACCGAGGCGGAAGGGCTGGCCCCGCCCGAGGTCGAGCAACTCGTCACCTATCCGATCGAGGCGCAGATGAACGGGCTGCCGGGTGTCACCCGAGTCCGCTCGGTCTCCGGCGTCGGGCTGTCGATCACCTATGTCGAGTTCGACTGGAACACCGAGATTTTCCGCAACCGCCAGCAGATTGGCGAGCGGCTGTCGCTGATCCAGTCGCAACTGCCCACCGGCGTTTTGCCGCAGATGGGGCCGATCAACTCGATCATGGGGCAGATCCTGCTGGTCGCCGTCACGGGGCCGGAGGATGTTTCCCCGATGGATCTGCGCGAGACGGCCGATTTCATTCTCCGCCCGCGCCTGTTGTCCATTCCCGGCGTGGCGCAGGTCATCCCCATTGGCGGCGAGGTGCGGCAATATCGCGTTTCGCCCAATCCGGCGGCGTTGCGGGCGCTGAAAGTGACCTTTGCCGATGTGGAAAAGGCGCTGCAACAGTTCGGCGCCAATACCGGCGGCGGCTTTACCGACCAGTATTCGCGCGAATTCCTGATCCGCAATGTCGGCCGCACCCACAGCCTTGAGGATCTCAGGCGTGTCGTTGTCAGCACCGTCGGTGGGCAGCCCGTGGCGCTGGAGCAGATCGCAACGGTGGAGTTTGCCGCCCGCACCAAACGCGGCGATGCCGGATATCAGGGCAAATCCGCCGTCATCGTCTCCATCGAGAAGCAGCCGGGGGTTGATACCATCCCGTTGACCCGCCAGATCGAGGCAGCGCTCGCAGAGATCACCACGACATTGCCCGGCGGCATCACGGCAGACCAGATCCTGTTCCGGCAGGCCGGGTTCATCGAGGCGTCAATCACCAACGTCCGCACGGTTCTGGTCGAGGCGGTCGTCGTGGTCGCCATTGTGCTGTTCGTGTTTCTGCTCAACATGCGCACCACGTTGATCTCGCTGACAGCCATTCCTGTCTCGGTGCTGGTCTCTGCCATCGTGTTCCACCTCATGGGGCTGTCCATCAACACGATGACCCTTGGCGGTCTGGCCATCGCCATCGGCGAGTTGGTGGATGATGCCGTGGTGGATGTGGAGAACATCTTCCGCCGCTTGCGCGAGAACCGCGAGGCGGGCGATCCGCGCAGCGTGTTCGATGTCGTGGTGTCCGCCAGTCAGGAGGTCCGCTCCGGCATCGTCTATGCCACGATGGTCATCGTCCTCGTTTTCGTGCCCTTGTTCTCGCTCACCGGCATCGAGGGGCGGCTGTTCGCCCCGCTCGGTCAAGCCTACATCATCTCCATCCTCGCCAGCCTGCTGGTCTCGATCACGCTGACGCCGGTGATGGCCTATTATCTGCTGCCCGGCCTCAAGCGGCTGGACACCCACGAGAGCGGCATGATCCGCGCGCTGAAATCCGCCAACCTTGCGTTGCTTGGACTCGCCTTCCGGTTCCAGAAGGCCCTGATGGCCTGCATTGTCCTTGCCGTGATTGCGGCGGGGTACTTTGCCACGCAACTGCCACGCGCGTTCCTGCCACCCTTCAACGAAGGCACGTTGACCATCAATCTGTTGTTCAACCCCGGCATTTCTCTGGCCGAGAGCCACCGGGTCGGATTGATCGCCGAGCGCCTGATCATGGATGTTCGGGACGTGGAGCGCGTGGGCCGCCGCACAGGCCGGGCAGAACTGGATGAGCACGCGGAGGGTGTGCATTCCTCGGAAATCGAGGTGGCGCTGAAGACTGACGGGCGGACGAAGGATGCGATCATCGCCGACATTCGCGACCGATTGTCCGTGCTGCCCGTGGCAACCAATGTCGGCCAACCGATCTCGCACCGGCTCGACCATATGCTGTCAGGAGTGCGTGCCCAGATCGCGCTGAAAATCTTCGGCGAGGATCTGGATACCTTGCGGGCGCTGGCCGAGGAGTTTCGCGGCAGGTTCGCCGCCATTCCCGGGATTGTCGATCTTCAGGTGGAAAAGCAGGTGCGCATTCCGCAGCTGGAAATCATCGTCGATTATCGCCGCGCCGCGCTTTATGGCGTGCAGCCCGCTGCGATCACCGAACAGCTCGAGCGCCTGTCCAACGGACGTGTCGTCTCGCGGGTCATCGATGGCAACCGACGTTTTGATGTGGTGCTCAGGTTGCAGGACAAGCGCCGCACGACGCAGGGTCTCGGCGATCTGCTGATCGAAACGCCAATGGGCTGGGTGCCGGTGCGCCAGATCGCCGATGTGGTGGAAACCGACGGGCCGAACCAGATCCTGCGCGAGAACGGTCGCCGCCGCGTTGTCGTCTTCGCAAACACCGATGGCGCGGCCGATATGGCGCGTGTTGTGGCGGATATCCGCGCCGTGCTCGCTGCTGCCAAGTTGCCGCCGGGCTTTTCCACCAGCCTCGAAGGCACATTCCAGGCGCAGGAAGATTCGATGCGCACCATCGGCCTGCTGTCCCTGGTGTCGCTGGCGATGATCTTCGCCATTCTCTACAGCCGCTACCGTTCCGTTGTGTTCGTCGCCATCATCATGGCCTCGGTGCCGCTGGCGCTGATCGGCAGCGTGGCCGCCCTGTGGATCGCTGGGCAACCCCTCTCCGTCGCGTCGATGATCGGTTTCATCACGTTGACCGGCATCGCCACCCGCAACGGCATTCTCAAGATCAGCCACATCATCAATCTGGCGATCCATGAGAAGCTGCCCTTCGGGCCTGATCTGATCACGCGCGGCAGTCTTGACCGGATGACGCCGGTGCTGATGACGGCGCTGTCGGCCGGCGTTGCCCTGGTGCCGCTGATGATCGACGCCGGCGCGCCGGGCAAGGAAATCCTCCACCCCGTCGCCATCACCATCTTCGGCGGCCTCGTCACCGCGACGCTGCTGGACGCGGTGCTGACGCCGACGCTGGTCCTGCGCTTTGGCCGCGCCGCGCTGGATCGGCTGGTGGCCGACGCCGGTTCTGAAACCGCTGCTCTGCCACAAGGCCGAACCACACACGTCGGCACATACTGAGTTAACCGGAGGTTCCCATGCGCATTTTTACCGCCGCATTCATCGCCACCAGCGTTCTTGCCACCAGCATTGCTGCCGCCACTGCCCATGAGCCGCGCAAGGGGCCGAACGGCGGTGCACTCGTCGATGCGGGCAGAAGCTACCATGTCGAACTGATCACAAAGGGTGGCGACGAAGTGGTCGTGATCCTGTCCGATCTCAACGACAAGCCGGTGTCTGCCGCCGGCTTCAAGGCCAATGCGATCCTGATCGTAGGCGGCAAGGCCCAGCGTTTCGTCCTTGAGCCGGCAGATGGCTCGCGCCTTGTTGGCAAGGCGCCGGTCGCCATCCCTGCCGGCACAAAAGGAGCGGTGCAGTTGACCGCACCCGACGGTGCGACTGCACAGGCAAAATTCTGAAACACCCACAGCAAATGAGGTTCGCCATGGATCGCCGCCAATTTCTTTCCGGAGCCTCCGTACTGGGAGGCCTCGCCGCTACCGGCCTGCCTGTCATGGCGCAGACCCCGCTTTTGACCGTTGCGACCCGGCAGATTGAGGTCAGGCGCAAGGCGGCGACCGTTTATGGCGTCACAGGCGCGAATGGCCGCAAAGGCATTCTCGCTAATGAGGGCGACCGGTTCGCCGGCCCGGTGCTCAATGGCACGCCCGATCCACTGGTGATGCACTGGCACGGGCAGATCCATGCGCCAGCGGAACAGGACCGAGCCCGCACCGGCGGCGGCGAACTGGCGGCCGGACAAAGCGATGCGCATGATTTCCGCCTCACGCCCGGCACCCACTGGATGCATTCGCACCAGTTGACCGAACAGCAGTTGCTCGCCGCCCCGATGGTGACGCGCGAGAAGGATGCCGGTGATGTGCAGGATGTGATTGTGATGCTGCACGATTTCTCGTTTCGCTCTCCTGCCGAGCTGCTTGCCGGCCTTGGCGGGGCTAATGCCCATGCCGGCCACGGGGCCGCTCCTGCCGGCGGAAACGCCCATGCGGGACATGCCATGCCCGCGCCGATGCCGGGCATGAACCACGGAACCATGACTCATGGCGCAATGAACCATGGTGGCATGAGGCCGGGCGGCGCCATGGCCATTCACGCCAACGACATCGAATATGACGGGTACCTCGCCAATGACCGAACGCTGGATGATCCGGAGGTCGTAAGGGTTGAGCGTGGTGGCAACGTGCGTCTGCGCATCATCAACGGCGCGACAGCCACAGCCTTCTTCATCGATACCGGCACGATGACAGCCAGCTGCATTGCCGTGGATGGAAACGCGTGCATTCCCCATCCGGGTCGGCGTTTTCCCTTGGCGCAGGGCCAGCGCATCGACCTTTTGATGACAATTCCCGCTGCCGGTGGCGCATTCCCGGTTTTCGCGCAGGTCGAGGCCGACCGTAGGCTCACCGGCATCGTACTGGCGACGGGTGGGGCGAACATCCGCAAGTTTCCTGACAAGGCGGAACACGCCGCCCAGCACACCGACCTGTCACTCGATCTGATGCTGCGTGCCACCCATCCTTTGCCGCAGAAGCCGGCCAGCCGGATGCTGCGCCTGATGCTGGGCGAAGAGGCGAATTATCGCTGGACCATCAACGGGGCCATCCACGGCGAACACAAGCCGATCGAGGCGAAAGTGGGCGAGCGAGTCGAGTTCATGTTCATGAACCCGACCATGATGATGCATCCCATGCACATCCACGGGCATCATTTCCAGGTGGTTGGAGGGCGTGGCGGGCGGCTTTCCGGCCCGGTGCGCGACACGGTGATTGTGCCACCGCATACGCCGGTGCTCGTCGCCATCGATTTCGACAAGCCCGGCAGCTGGTATCTGCATTGTCACCATCTCTACCACATGGCGACCGGCATGATGACGGAGGTTGTCGTCAGCTAGGGCCGGTCGCCATCTCGTTCAGATCGGACGCGAACGTGCATTGAGCGCCACCGAGTGCCATTTGGTGCGTGACTTCATCAACGGTTGGCAGGCGAAGGCCCCGACGCTGCGGTAATCCGACACCTTTCCACTCCCTGAACAAGGCCTTGAGCAGATCACGTTTCGACAATCGATGCCATCGGGTATGGATGCCGAACACTGCCTCGTCGCCCATCCGAAGCCGAGGAGCGCTCCTATGCCATGCCGGACCAGCCAGCCATGGCCGCATAACTTAGCCCAAGTGGCCTCCGGCAAACCGGGGGCGGTTCAGAACGACGCCTAGACCGCGTGGCCCACCAGCGTGCCGATCGCGGCGGTGGCGCCCATGGCAATGGCGCCCCAGAATGTCACCCGGAGCGTCGGTCTCCAGATTGATGCGCCCCCAATCAAGGCGCCGGTGGCTCCCAATGTCGCGAGGCAGACCAGCGATCCCACGGAAATCGTTGCCGCTGCCCCTTCTGAAGGCGCGACGATCGCGATGAGCAAGGGCACAGCCGCACCAAAGGCAAAGGTCAGTGCCGAGGTTAGCGCGGCCTGCACCGGCCGTGCCACCCCATGCGCTGAAAGCCCAAGCTCGTCGCGGGCATGGGTGGCAAAGGCATCTTTGGCGGTCATCTGCTCGGCGACCTGGCGCGCCAATGCCGGCTCGACGCCGCGCGCAACATAAATCGCGGTCAATTCGGCCAGTTCGGCTTCGGGCTGCTTCGCGAGTTCGCGCCGCTCACGGGCGAGATCTGCGGCCTCGGTATCGGATTGCGAGCTGACGGAAACATACTCGCCTGCCGCCATTGACATCGCACCCGCGACCAGACCTGCGAAACCGGCCACAAGCACCTCGCTCGGGGCCGTGGCTGCAGCCGCCACGCCTACCAGCAGACTCGCAGTCGAGATGATGCCGTCATTGGCACCAAGAACAGCGGCCCGCAGCCAGCCGATCCGCTCGATCAAATGTGTTTCACGATGAAGGGGATGAATTGGGGGCCTCGGTTCAGATCAGCGTCATTCGTCCGTGATGCGTGCAGCCAGACATTGTCCGGCAGTTTTTCGCTCGCTTCAATCGTCATCGTCGCGCTTGATCAGATCGAGGGTCGCCGGATTGAACTTGGCCTTGATCCGCTGGCCTTTTTCGTTCGTGCCGTAGACCTTGTAGCAGCCGTCATCGGTCTTGATCCGGGAGATTGTCCAGCCCAAGGCGCGAATCTTTTCTTGAAGGGCATCGCGGGTTTGCCACTCACCCAGCGGCACATGGCAGCGCGGCCCGGCGTCAGCGACACTCGAGGCAAAAAGTGCTATTGCGGCAACAGCGATGGCTTTATGCCTCGTTTTCATTGCAATCTCCGATCCAGCCGCCTGACCCCTTGCATGCAAAGGGCAGGTCTTGCGGTTGAGATCTTCAACCATGCTTGTCTGACGGCCACCTGAATGCATGCGGTCTTTCTGTTCAGGCCAATGTCAGCTTGGTGGCAATAGGTGACAGGGCAAGCCGATGCTGCGGCAACGCTGATGTCGGCGTCGACGTTGGAGAACGAGGGCGAATGATCTCGATGCGCCCGGGGACGCTATGATGCGAATTCTGCTCATTGAAGATGATTCCCTCCTCGGTGCCGCCGTTCGAGACCAGATCAGCGCGGACGGCCATTGCGTCGACTGGGTCACACGGCTGGCTGAGGCCGAAGCGTTCCGGGATGTCGCGCATTACGATCTCATCTTGCTGGATCTCATGCTGCCTGACGGACGCGGCCTTGAGTTTTTGCGCAGCCGTCGGGCCAGCGGCGACCAAACGCCTGTGATGATCCTCACCGCGCGTGACCAGGTGTCAGATCGGATCGCAGGGTTGAATGCCGGCGCTGATGATTATCTCGTAAAACCTTTTGATCTGGCTGAACTCTCCGCACGGCTTGGTGCAGTGGCACGCCGCTATGCCGGCAATCCCAACCCTGTACTGGTGCTCGGCGGGCTCACGATTGATACGGCGGCACGCTCCGTGCTGAAG